>CAZMEO010000020.1:17928-20663 GCA_964565315.1 uncultured Candidatus Moduliflexus sp.
AAGCTGTCAGACACTTTTGAAGTGTCTGACAGCGACAAATACGATTACCACTCGCACAACGAATTGACGAACGCCGCCGAGCCGTCGCGCAGCCAGCCGTCTAATTGCGCTGGCTCTTTCAACTGCTGACCGCGCCGCCGCGAGACCACGATGAAGCGACAATCGAACTCCGGCAGGCCGGTCATGTCGCACCATAATTTTTCAAACTGCGCGAGCGGAAAGATGTCTTCCTGCCCTTTGCCCCAGCGTTTTTTCACGTCTTTCAGCGTGATGTAGGTCGGCATTTTCGCCGCGATCCGCCGCACCGCCGCCGTGACTTTTTCGCGATTCGTTAAATCCGCCCCTGTTAATTCGAAAAGCTCCAGCAGTTTCGGCACGTTGATCCAGGCGGTATTGGTGTTGTAATACGACAAATCGAATTCCACTTCTTCGCGAGGCAGCGATAAGCCTTCAATTAGCCGCAACTGGCCGTTGATGCGAGCAAGGCCGCCGCCGCGATCCTCTAAATGGCGCGTAATCACTTCCATCGTGCAGGCGACGTCTTGTTCGATGATATAGCCCAACAGCGTCGGGTTGATATTCGTTCCAAGCGTATCAATATTATGCACCATCAGGTAGCGCAAATTGGGAAACTCCTGAAGCATCTGGCTCAGGACGCCGTTTCGCAGCAGGTTCGGCACTTCGTACCAGTGCCCCACCGGATGCAGGCATTGCAGCGGCAGATTGTCGCGGTAGTCGCTCCCTTCCCCCATGTTCTGCGCCCAGTCAATCAAGGCGGCATGCAGGCTTTCCCGCACTTTCTGCGCCTGTTCGTCCAACAACTGCTGCGGCATTTCTTCCCACGCAAAGCGCAAATCCCGCGCCATCGGAATCAGGCGCAAGCCGACGCTGCGCCCCGGCGACAGATAGAGTGGCCCGGTGTAGCCGTAGTTGCGTTCGGTGTGTAAACAGCGTTCGATTGGCTCGTGCGTCAAGTAGCTGGTGGTGATGACATGCGGCAGCGGAGCGCCTGTCAAACGGCTCGTCAGGCGGCTTTTGGCGAAATGAATTTCGAGAAACGCGCGATGCTTTCCGGCGAATTTGCAGAACGGATTCAGCGCCTTGACCACGCCCGCGCCATGCGTCCAGCGGCTTCCCGCGCCGCCCGCCAGCGACACGACCGCCACGCTTCCGCTTGCCAGCGCATCCAGGCCGATCTCGCAGTATGTTTCCGGCAGCCCTTGCGAGGCGTCGTAAATATCGTCAGCGGTGACATCTTCGATATGCGTGCTGACCGGCAGCCGGTTTTGCGCGAGGCCGATGCGGCCATTGCGCAAATCGCTCCGAATTTGTTCATGCTGGACGCGATCAAAGCCGAGTTCTTCAAGCTGTGCGTCGAGTGATTGCGCGTTCGCCTGCTCTTGCGGCGCTCGCGGCAGCAGGCGGTCAAACAACCGCAGCGGCATGTTCGCCATGTCCGATTTTTCGCGGCACGAGACGGCCAACTGGTCAATCTCCGCCCGCCGTTTCGGGGAAAGCTGATGTCGTTCCACCCGGATAATCGCCGGAAGCGTCTGCGTGTAGTATTGCTGCGGCATCAGGGCATCCGCGCCATGCAGCAGCGTCGCATACGTGCCATGTTCGTTGATGGTGAAGTCATAGACGACCGGCTCGATGGCAAACGGCACGGCGTGTTCCAAGCGCCGCTTGAGGTCGCTCATCATCGGCTGCAAGCGCTCCTGCGCTTCCGGTTTTCGCTTCGGATTGAAAATAAAGCCCATGCCGCCGCCGGACATGCCGCCGATCATCCAGAAGCCGTAAAAATCGTTGTCGAATTCCGCTTTGACCTGCGCAATCAGCGCTTCGGTAAACAGATTACTCGCCCAGGGGACAATCGTCTGAATCGGGCGGTCGAAATTGCGCTGCGTGATGCTGCCGATAGCCGCGATATTCCCCTGCCGCAGATGCTCGAGAATCTGATCGAGGAACGTGATCGCCTCTAAACGCCCCTGCCATTCGGCGTCGGAACGGAGCAGATATTTTTCCGTCACCATTTCTAAAATCGGCCCGACATCCTGCGCCATGCCGCCATGCACGAGGACAAGGCTGTCTTGCAAGCTCTGGCGCGTCGTTTCCAGCACTTCGTTGTGGGAGATGATGCGATGGCGCGGCAGCAAACAGCCGCGACTGACGCCGAATTCCGGGTCGCTCTCTTTGGCGCGGACGCCTTCGATCAATTTCATGCCCGGCCAGACGCCGCCGGAATCCTGCCAGCCGCCGCCAGACCCGGCCAGCCATTCGCCGAGAATGGCGCGCGCCGCCACCAGCCGCCGCTCCTCTTCGCTCAACATGCCGGTCAGCGCGTGCGTCTGGCCGGTCGCCCGCATACAGGCGGTAATCAGGCAGGCTAAGAGCGTGGTTGACACCGCGAGGCGCGAGCCTTTCGGAATGCCGTTGACGCAGCTCACGATTTCGAGACCATGCCCCGGCGCGACGACTCGCGCCAACAGGTCGGCCAACGGCTGCCGCGCTCCTTCCATGCCGGGCGGGACGATGCCGGAGGCGATGACGGCGGCTTTCAGCAAGCCGAGATAATCTTTGGCAAAATCAAATAATTCCGCGAGCGTCGAAATCTCCGCGCTTGCGCCTAAATCTACGCTGACAAGCCGCAGCAGCGGACGGTCAATCACGCGAAGATAGGCTTCTACCGGCGGGCGCGGCTTGCCGTCGCCGTCTGCGCCGCGCACGCTCAGATT
>CAZMEO010000020.1:20763-22687 GCA_964565315.1 uncultured Candidatus Moduliflexus sp.
TACGCGGCGGCAAGCGCGCTGGAAATGCCGTCACTCACGCCGTCGGTTGCCTGCGCCCGCAAGAAGATGCCAATCGCTTCCTCGAAACGCCGCGACAGCAAATTTTGATACCCATCGAACGGAATGCGCCCGCCGCTCTGCATTCCGGCCTTGGCTGGCAAATGAAAACGGTGCAGCGCATACAAAAAGAATAAGGCTCTGACGCGCTCGTATAGATTATCGCTCTCTTTGCGAAACTGCTCCAGCAATCGGCATTCCGCAAGTAATTCGGCAAGCGACGCCTGCTGTCCAAAGGCGTCAAGCGAGCGATTCCTGATGGCCGGATCAGTGGAGGTTATCATGTTGACTAATTCGCTGCGCATTGTTCATTTCCCCCTTTCGCCGAGTTCCCGCATGGCAAGCAAGCCCAACAAGGTCGAAAGCACGTCATCGCGATCATTTCCACTGAGCGCAAGGGCGAGTTGCGCATTCAGCAGGCCGTATTTGACGCCGACATCATAGCGCCAGTCGGTTTGTTCAAATGCGAGATATTTCTCGCGTTTTGCCAATTCTGCCAGCGCATCCGACAGCGTGACGCGCCCGGCGTCATCGGCCAGCTTTTGCTGCAAAATCTCCATGACCGTCGGCGTTAAGACGTGCATGCCAAAAAAACAAAAATAGTATCCGGCGCGTAAGCCGGGGACGATCAGTCGGAGTTCCGCTTCGGTCGGCGTCGGCTTTTCGATGACGGTTTCAATCCGATAGAGTTTCGATTTTTCCGGTTCATGACGCCCGCCGATTGCGCCATAGAAGGGGAGCAGATGCTCGCGCGTCGCCTGCACTGCCGACACGGCGCATTCTTCAGCAGCGGCAATTTCAACCAATTGTTCGGCGCAGCCTTTTGCTGTCCGGCTGATATAGAGATGGTCGCCGACCAGATGCAGAAACGGCTCGCTGCCGACGAATTCGCGGGCGCAGGCGATGGCATGGCCGTAGCCGCGCGGTTCGGTTTGATGCGCAAAACGGAGGCGTCCCGCTAAGTCGCCCGCGACGCTGCGGTAGGCGGATTCATCGCCGGGGCGCACGACTAAACAAATTTCTTCGATCCTGGCTCGCAACGCTTCTTCAAGCAAAATCTGCAACACCGATTTTTCCGCGCCGTCTCGATCTACAAGGGTCTGCAATGGCAGATTGCGCTGCGCTTCAGCCGCAGCAGTAATCACCGCTTTTGTCACATTCATGATATTTATCCTCTTTGATATGTTCGATCTCTTTCAACATCAGACGCATTGCTTTCCATGCCCAATCCGTTTCATTCTTCAGGAGAAGAAATGCAAGAAAAATAGGGCGAAACAAGAGGAATCATCTGAATTGTGTCTTGCATGGGAGGCATTCGGTTCTTTTACACGAGCGCTGTTGTTGAGCCGCCAATAATAAGATCGGTATCCAAAAATATTTTCTGCGACTTCTGCGGGTCTTCTTTTTCCTGGCGAAGAAGTTTTACGGCAGTTGCGCCCATTTCAAGCTCACGCTGGCGGATATGCGTGAAAAAATATTGATGAATCATGTCGGTCGGGCTGTCAAAACAGATAATCGACACATCCTCTGGAACTCTTTTTCCAATGGCCCGTACTCCAGCTAATGCGATTTCCGCAAGATTATATTCCATGCAAAAAAGGCAGGTCATCTGCGGATTTTGTTGGAGCAATGCCTGCACCCGTTCAATTCCCTGACGGAGTGCTTCGGCACTGGGGGGCTGTCCGTCTGGCATCGTGCATGTGAGATCGGTCAGCCACAGTGATTCATCGACAAGGAGTCCGCGTTCAGCATGGCTTTTTAGAAAGCCTTCTTTGCGATCCAGAATGGTCGAGGTGTTGATCAACGGAGGAGAAAGCAGGCCAAGCTGGCGATGCCCAAGGTCCAGGACATAATTTGTGATCTTCTG
>CAZMEO010000021.1:0-4517 GCA_964565315.1 uncultured Candidatus Moduliflexus sp.
GTTTTTTCGTGTATTTCGTGTGTTTCGTGGTTGTAACACGTCGATAACAGCCTGATAAATCTCCTCCACCGAAATTTGTTCAAGACAGCGCACTGTTCCGAATTTGCAGGCATTTTTGACGCACGGGCTGCATGCAAGATGTTTATTCAGCACGACCGCCTTCTGCTGATAAAACGGCGCGGTTTCCGCCGGATTGCCTGCGCCGAAAAACGTGATGACCGGCGTGCCGACAGCATTCGCAAGGTGCATCGGCCCGGAATCGTTGGAAATCACAAGATCGGCATCCCGCAGAAGCATCGCCAATTCGCGCAGCGTGGTTTTGCCTGAAAAATCCACAATGCCTTCCGGCATGGCAATGCCCTGAATCACCTGCTGGACGCGCTCGCGTTCCTGCGCCGCGCCGACGAACACAAGCTGATAACGCGGCTCAGACGCTTGCAGCAGTTTTTTCCCCAGCGCAATCCATGTTTCCAGCGGCAGGCGGCGCGACGAGGCTTCAGAATTGACATTCAAGACAAGCGAACGAACGCCGGAGACGGTCGGAAGCATCATGCGCCGCCGTTCGTCTTCTGAAAAATAGAACCAGCCATTTTCGACGATGTTCGTAAAGTCTTGCGGCGGGAGTTCGGCGTGAGCAAGGCATTCGGCTAAACGAATGTACGCATGTGCGCGATGCATGCCCGACGCTCGCGGAACCGCTTGCGTCAGCAGCAGCGAACGCCCTTCGCCCGCATAGCCGAGGCGCGCGGGCGCGCCGCTTCCAACGCCGATCACGGCGGATGAAAATGACGGCGCAAGCGTCACGAACGCATCGTATGGCTGTTGCTGGCTGAGATGCCGCCCGAAACGGAATAATCGCCAGAGACCCCGCGTCTCGGCTTTTGAAAACGGAATAATCGCATGAATCGCCGGATGATGCAGAAACACATCCTGAATCGACCGTTTCGCAATCACGTCAATCCGGCTCTGCGGCAGCAAACGCGGTAGCGCCTCAAAAAAAAGGAGACTCATGACTGAGTCTCCCAACCAATTCGGAACTCGCACTAACAAATTCACGGCGCTTTCACCTGAGAGCGATGCTAACTTGCATACGCCGCCATTTCCTGTTCAAGGCTGTCGCGAAATTCTTTGAGTTTGCGCACGCCATCCGAAAACGACGGCATGTCGCTGGCCTGAATTTTCGCAGACCCGGCCAGCGCATTATCAAGATAACGTTGGAAATTGGTGAAGCCCGCTTCAGTCGCGACGGTATCAATCAGGAACGACCGCAAATCTTTATATTGCTCTCCTCCCAGCGCGTTCAGGATGATTTTACGTTTTTCGTCAGCTTCTCCGCCTGACGCGGGAACTGGTTCCGCTTCTTCTTCTTGATCTGCCGGAGCAGCAACTGGCTGAGATGCGCTTTCAATTTTCAATTGTTTCAGCGTTTCGACAAGGTCGCTTTCAGATGCGCCGCCAGAAATTTGATCCGCAAGCGATTCTTGCAAATTGCGAATCTGTTTTTTAAAGCCGCGCATATCGGAAATGCCGCTTTCGAGGCCGAGGAACTTCCGGCATAACGCGCTCATGAATTGAAAATCTTTGTCGTCCGTCAGGTCTTCCAGCAGATATTGCTTTAACGTGGGAAAATCATTATAAAAATAATTCAACAACGCCTCTTTTTCTTTTCGCAACACCTGCGCCGGGCTTTTACATTTGGCAAGTTCCTGGAAATACCCTTCTTTGTCTTCGATTGGCATGCCATAGATATGCTGCAAAATCATGCTTAATCCGTTGCGAAGTTCATCAACGGAATTGATTTCTGGCGAATTCTCAGGATACAGGACGCTTTGCAGGCGAAAGACGCCTTTATAACCGTCTCGCTCGAAGATCATCATCAAGGTTTTCTGGACGCCCGGCATCGTGCGGAAAAATTGCGTAATAATACGCTTGCCCTTCATCTTATCCTCAAGGCTTAATTCTGCCATCGTTCTTTCCCCCTTCGAGTGTGTGAATGATGATGCGATGCGACTCTATTTCACGTGATTATCCAGTGTATGCACATTCTTGCGATTTGTCAAGAAGAAAGCGTGTCTCTTCAATATTCGCCGCGATTTCACAAGTCACTTCAACCGGTATTTGACCGGAATAATTCCCCAGACGGTTTCGCCGCTGGAAATCGGCGTAAAGCGCCAGCTTTTCACATATTGAATGGCGGCTTGCTCAAGGCGGACATCGCCGCGCTGCAACGGCACGACATCGCCGACCGCGCCGTCGGGCAGCACCCAGAATTTTAGGCGAATCGTCACGTCGCGATCTAGGGTGACGCTCGGCAGGCGCGAGGGGCGATACACCACCTGCCGCGCCGAGGCCGGCCCCTCGATCTGTATCGTCTCTTCTGGCGGGGTTTCTTCTTCGCGGGCGACCTGCGCGATGTCGTCAACGGGTTGCGGCAGCGTTTTGGTCAGCGCAGATTCAGGAACATCTGGCGTCATTGGCATTGTTCGCTCGTGATGATCGAGGAGAACACGCGGCGGAACTGGCTGATGCTCCTGAACTGTTGGCTGTGGGCGCTGCGCTGCGGCGAATTCGCGAATGCTTGCGGCGTGCTTGCCATCTTCTGAAATGTGCGGGCGAGTCATGACCGGCTGCGGCGGAAGTCATTCGTCGGCGTTATCTGCTGCGGGCGTTGCTGGAACAGTTCTGGCAATTGTCGGCATCGGGAGACGCTCAGGCGCTTGCTCGACCGGAATCGCTTTGTCCTGCGATGATTCGGCCTGCATGCCTGGACGAACAACGCGCGCTGCCGGGCGCTCGCGTTCCGGGAGCATCGGAAATGCTGCTTGCTCGCGTCGTTCCGTGATGATGGGATTGGGAATCGCAATCGCCGGGACGGGAAGCGCAGCGTGTTCGAGCGGCGGCATCTCTTCTTCAATCGCAATCTGCGCGGATTCAGAAGATTGGGCGCGTTCGACTGATGGAACATCAACGTGAAATGTCTCTTGCTGCTCGAAATCAGGAACAGATTTTGTTGCTGGAAACCGCACCGGTGGCATGTCTTCTTTTTCAAGCTCAGGACGCGACCAGGTTTCTCGTTCCGCATTGAGCGGCTCGGACGAGAGCGTTCGGCGGCTCTGAGGGATTGCACTGACGAACAAGGTCGGTTCTTGCCGCGCGAACGAGGCCGTTTCAGCGGGCGCGGTGAGCGCAGGTTCCGCAGGAACGTCAGCCGTCTCTTTTTCGACCTGCCGCGGCGGAATCTCAACGGCAGTTACCGCGTCGTCAATCAGCGACGCGCCTGTCAATTCACGTTCCGCAACATCAGGCTGTTCTTTCTCAGGATGTTCCTGCGTCAGCAGATTCTCAGCGCGAGGAATTGCCTCAGGCGCGGCAGATTCGGATTGTGGACGAGTCTGCCGCGCAAATTCTTCAAGCTTGGCGGGCGTTTGCGGCGCGAGCGCCTCCCATTCTAGCGCTCCTAATCCGGTATCGATCACAGGCGGGTTTTCTTCTGGAATGCGCGGAGGAGAGAAGTCTGCCCCCTCGACGCTTTCGCCGCGATCTTCCTCTGCAATAGGGCTTCCGATGTCTATGACATCTACTTCGATATAGTCGGATAGCGGCGGGAAAATAGCAAATGAGGGAACAAACAAAATAAAGGCAACATGCGCCGCGAATGAAATGACAATCAGCAGCGCCAGCGTTTTCGCATCCGAATGTTTGGAACGCCCCTTCTTTTTCCAACGTGTTCGCGTCATGCAATCATTACACAGAATAACACCTCACAGGTTTCCAACGCCCATGAGGTGTATGTTTACGCTCTCGCTCTACGAAACAGCCTGAAAAAATTTTGGGCGGTCTGCTCTGCGACTTCTTCCAACGAGATACCGCGCAGTTCAGCGATTTTCGCCGCCGTATAGCGCACATACGCCGGTTCGTTGCGTTTTCCGCGAAACGGAACTGGCGCGAGATACGGGCAATCGGTTTCGATCAGCAATGATTCAAGCGGCAGCGCTTTCGCAACATCGGGAAGGACTCCGGCTTTTTTGAATGTCACCGGTCCGGCAATTGAGACGAGAAACCCCAACTCACGCACGCGCTCCGCCATGGCGAGATCGCCTGAAAAACAATGAAACACGCCACCGACCGGCGACATGTCCACCGCTTCGATGAGGCGCAGCGTGTCCTCGTGCGCGTCGCGGTCGTGAATAATCACCGGCAATCCCAACGTTTTCGCCAATTCAAGCTGGCGTCGGAAAAACGTCTGCTGCATCTCCTGCGGCGAGTTGTTCCAGTAATAATCCAGTCCGATTTCGCCAAGCGCGGCCACATGTGGCGAGGTTGACAATCGGCGCAATTCTTCAAGACACGCCTCAAGCTCGACCTCCTTGACATCGTGCGGATGAACGCCGACGCTCGCGACCACCTGCGGATGCTGCGCCGCGATTTCAAGATTGCTCCGGCTGTCTTCAAGCGTCGTGCCGATGGTGCATATCGTGGTGACTCCGGCGTCTTCGGCGCGGCGAATCACGGCGTCC
>CAZMEO010000021.1:4617-20269 GCA_964565315.1 uncultured Candidatus Moduliflexus sp.
GATGGTGCATATCGTGGTGACTCCGGCGTCTTCGGCGCGGCGAATCACGGCGTCCCGCTCGCTTTCGGCCTCATACATGGCGAGGTGGGCATGTGAGTCGATTAACATGATTTTTTCCGTCCTTTTACGGTGTCTGAGATGTTGATGCGCATTATTCACTGATGTTACGCAGGCATCTTCCTGAAATGTCCATGTATTCGACCTCACTCCCCGCCCCCTCTCCGAAGGAGAGGGGGTGAAAAACCCCTCCCCTTCGGGGTGGGGCAGGGGTGGGGTGCGTAACGTCAGTTATTCAATTCCATCAAGCTGTTCCATAAACTGATTGATTTGCATCGTCACATCATCGACCACAGGAATCGAATCGCTCCATTTTGCCAGCAGCCAGGGCGTATTCGGCTCAGCGACGACGACTTTGCGCGTTTCCGTTAAAATCCAGATGACGCGCTCCACGCCCGCCGTGAGCAAATCCTCTGTTTTTTCCGTCAGGTAGCCGAAGAGATCGCCATGCTCTTTGACTTCGGCTTTTGTATCCACTTCAATGACGATTTTGGGCGCAGTTTTGACATACGTGGTCGAATGGAGTTCGGCCTTGATGTCGGCGCGTCTGAAAATTGCGATGTCAAGCGCTCGCCAGCTTTTTTTCGAATAAAAGAAGCCTAATTCGTTCGTCATCACAACATATTGACGCAAATCGAGCTTACCTGCTAAAAATCCGATAATTAAAGCGATTAACCCAGATTGCAAGGCGCTGCTTCCCATAATTTCCTCCATCGATTTTTCCTGAACAGCCATCTTCTGATAATCCCGGTAATAAATCGGCTTTCCGCGCCGCATTTCATAAATCAGTTCTTTAGGAATCTGCTGGAGCGCAGCAGTTGTTCGTTGCTCGGTTGTTTTCATACATATTCTCCATTCATTTCTGGGGGCATTGATAAAATGAATGCCCCGCAATGGTTGAATTTTCAGCTAACCTTAAAATCGCCGCTGTATCAATGAAATGTCAAATGTTTTCTGTTGAAAAATAGGCATGAGGTAATTTTGATGCCATCTTTTTTATGGCAATTGGCATGATGTAGAGACACGCGGTCGCGCATCTTTACGAGCGCCGCCGCGAGCGGAAACGCGGGTCGAGCCAGTCGCGCAGGCCGTCGCCGAAGAGGTTGCCGCCCATGACCGTCAGCGCAATCGCCGCGCCGGGAAGAATGGCGGCATACGGCTGCTGCGCCATCACGTTTTTCGCGTCTTGCAGCATCGCGCCCCAACTCGGCAGCGGCGGCTGCGTCCCCAATCCTAAAAAACTCAGCCCCGCCTCAATCAAAATCGCGTTCGCAAACGAGACGGTCACTTGCACAATCAGCGGCCCCGTAATATTGGGCAAAATGTGGCGCGTGATGATTCCCCAATCCGACGCGCCGAGCGCGACCGCCGCCTGCACGTAGTCTTCATGCCGAATTGCTATGACCTGCCCGCGCACTAATCGCGTAAATGATGGCAAAAAGATGATTGCGATGCTGACCGTTGCTTGCAGATGACCGGGACCTAACGCCGTAATCACTGCCAGCGCGAGCAGCAGCGACGGAAACGCTAACAGGCCGTCCATAACGTGCATGATTACGAGGTCGCACCAGCCCTGCCGGTAGCCGGATAACACGCCGAGCGCAAGCCCTGGCAAGGCCGCAAATAACACCGACAGCCCACCGACAAGGCAGGCGATACGGCTGCCATAGATCGCGCGCGAAAACAAATCGCGCCCGAAAAAATCCGTGCCGAACAGATGCGACGGCGACGGAAGCTGCATCCGCTCGCCGTAATTCATCTCGTCATAGCCGAACGGCGCGATCTGCGGCGCGAATGCCACGCAGATCAGCAGCGCGAGCAGCAGCATTCCTCCGGCAAGCAGCGATTTATTGTGGCGAAAAAACGATGCCATCGTGTGCGCGTCTCCTCCTGTTCATGGCTGCCAGACCGCGTCAATCTCCCGCATCAGGCGGTCAGTTTCGACGAGCGCGACAATGATTTTTTGATAATGCAGAAGGTCTTCAAACGACAACGCCCGCCCCTGCCGGTCTTTCAGCCATTTCTGCGCGGGCTGATAGCCGCCGATGTAAAATTCCCACGCAAGCTGCGGCACGCCGGAAAAATATTGCGCGTCGTTAATCCAGACGTTGCCAGATGACGCAGGTAGAGACGCACGGCCGTGCGTCTCTACGATGTCGAACCGCACTTTGCCGACGATGTTATTGCCGTCTTTCGGGTAAGTCGTGATGAATTGTTCGACTTTCGGCGATTCGAGCAGGTGCATCTGCCGCAATTCGCCGCCGAGCGCGACCAGTTTCCAGAAGGTGTCGGCATTCGACGGATACGGGGCGCGGGGAAAATCGATTTTCAGGAATTCTTTGTAGGTGTCGCGATAGGTCGGCGAATGCAGGACGGCGTAGATATAATCCAGCAGGTCAAGCGGCGTGAATGTTTCCTGTAGAGACGCACGGCCGTGCGTCTCTACGGATTCCGGCGCGAACCGCAGGCCGAGCGCGTCCGCGATACGCTGCACGATCTCCATGTTCAGGTTCGGCGTGCGGGCTGGCGTTTCGTCGAAAGTTTGTTGTTCGGAGTCATCAGAATACAGGTAGAGTGGAAAGAATTTACAATTATCAAACGGCGAAACGCCATCTTTATCCACCGCATATTTCGTGATAAAATAGTTATTGACGTTCCCTCTTCTCGAGTTTCGTACAGCCAATAAGTTATAGTTTTCTCTTATTGCGCTGGACATTAACGGCGTTCTCGGTCTCGCCATAAACCCGCTGCTTATTCCAGTAAAATACGTATATCTGAAATCAAGGGGATGATAATGGATCGTAAGAAATTCTCCATGATTGTTCTGAATATCTTCTTTTGCCCATTGAATTGCCCAGCCTTCTCCATCATCAGGCAATTGATACTTCTTCCTGATGTCCTCTTCGGCAAGCGTTGTCATGTCGTCAATGACCGTTTTAATCGCTTTCTTGGAAAACTGATAGACCAAATGATCTCTTTTCGTTTGAATGCCAGTATTATTTTCAAGAAAGAGTTCGTTCAATCCGAATCCGGCGGCATAACGATCTTCTCCTTGAAAATCCTTCGGCACAAAAAAGAAATACGGCTCTTGATAGTCGAGCTTTTGCCAGCGAAGCATGTCAATGGTCGCTTTCCGCAAGAACTCATATTTCGCTTTGCGTCGGCCATACAGATCGCAATGATAGACCTCCGCAAGCTTCTTTTGCTTTTTTCCTTTCGTTTTGACGAACATGTTAATTGATACGCCTTGCATAATGTCGAAGACGTTGTCGTCTTTGCCGCCATCCGGCGCAGTTTCCTGCTTTTTCGCGCTGCCGTGCAAATCGAGAATATAAATTTTGTCGAACGTCTCCAATAACGCTTTGCGCATCTGACGGTGTGTGATGCCGTCAAGAAAGCTGTTGTTGGAAATATACGCCAAAATTCCTTCTTGATTCTTCTCGATCAAATGATGGCCGTAGCGGATGAATTTGATGTAATCGTCATCGAGATTCAGTTTCTTTTCATGCAAGTCATGTTTGTAGTCGTCGAGCAACGCGCCGATCCATGTTTTTTTCCCATCAGTAGCAATGGAGGCGTTGGCGCTGCTGACCGCATACGGCGGATTTCCTAACACGACCATAATCGGCGCATCGCGCTTAATGGCACTGGCCGCGTTCGCCTCAGCGGAGAGCCATTGCGCAAACAACATTTGCGTGTAGCCGTGATACTCTTCCAATGTATTGGTCAGGTAGATATTGAATCTGCGCAGTGTGTGGGGCTGAAACCCCGTTTCTTTGAGCAGCAAATCCAATTTGACGTGCGCCATCGTATAAGGCGCCATCAGTAGTTCGAACCCGTTCAAGCGCGGAAGCAGATGTTCTTCGACATAGCCGCTCCATGCGCCGGACAGATTTCCTTTAAAGCGTGTGGCGTGAATGCGCTTGACGATTTCGACAAGAAATGTGCCTGTGCCGACGCCGGGATCGAGAAATTGGACTTTATGCACGTCGCGTTTAACCGGCGTGGCGTTCCCCTGTTGCTCGACTTTGGTTGTGACGGTGGACGTGTCAGCCAAGCCTTGCGGCAGACCGAATTCATGCGTCAGCAGATCATCGATGGCGCGGACGATGAACTCGACGACCGGCGCGGGCGTGTACCAAACGCCCCGGCTTTTTCGGAGTTTTGGATCATAGGCTGCGAGAAACGTTTCATAGAAATGAATGACCGGATCGGCCTGCTGTGTCGTTTGCGAGAAATGTTTGATCAGCGTGTTGACATCCGCCGCCCGAAAGACCTCCGCGAGGTTGTCCACCGTCGTTTTGACGCGCTCGTCAATCTCTTCCAGCAGAATGTATTGAAAGAGTTTCCGCAGAAACGGGTTCGTTTTGGGAATCAGTTCCACCGCTTCCTGGCGCGTGAACGTGTCGGGCGACGAATCATGCAATCGCGCCGCAAACAGGCCGTAGGCGAGCGTTTGCGCGTAGAGATCGGCGAACTCTTTCGGCGCGAGGTCATGAATCAAAATCTGCTGAAACGCCTTGAGTTGGTCTTTCAGCGCCGTCTGCTCGGCGGTCTGCACATCCGAATTGACGGCCTGTTCCAAAATCGTTTGCAGCAGTCGCGCTTTTGCCGCCATCAATTCCGCCAATTTCGACGCCGAGGTAATCGTCTGGCCGATAAACGCGCAGAATTCGGCGATCAGATTCGTGAAATAGGCGAAATTCTCCGGCAGCGGTACGATCTTGCCATCCTGAATTTCGCCGAGGCGCACTTCATGCACAAGCTCGTCATGCCGGAAAAATTGAAACCAGAGATAATCGGTAATAATCAGGTTGTCGAGCGCCTTGCGGTAGCGGCTGAATTGTTCGTGATACTGCTTGCTGTTCAAATCTTTGCCAATGTCTTTGGCTTCGATGTATCCAACCGGAATCTTGCCCTTCGTGATGACGAAATCCGGGTTGCCGCAATCGGTGACGTTCGCCGGTTCGTTGGTAATCTCCACGTTCGGCGCAAGCGCCCGGAGCAGGTGTTCGAGGTCGGCGCGGTAGGCGTGTTCTTTCGCCATGCCGCTCTGAAAGCGTTTCTGAAGCTGCGCGATGTAATTGTGTATAGTCATCATTTTTGGGTGGTGGCCTTATTATGACCGATGCGTCAGGCGTGTCAAATCTTGATTTTACCGCGAAATCAAGATTTCGCACTCCTGAGCTCAGTCCACAGAAGGCCACTACTACATCATTTCGGAAATACCTACACCCTGGAATGAAGTTGGTAGCCCCGCCCTATGTGGCGGAATCGTCCTTCCCGCCACGTAGGGCGGGGCTACCGGGCGTATTCCACTCCAAAATGAGATATTAATGCAATGAAACTTTCGGATTCAGCGCCCCGTACATCAGATCGATCACGAGATTCAAGCCCGTAAACATGATCGCTAACAACACGACGCCGCCTTGCACGACCGGAAAATCGCGGCCTGAAATCGCGTTCAGCAGCAGCCGCCCGATGCCGGGCAAGCCGAAAATCTGCTCGATAATAATCGCGCCGCCGAAGAGTTCGCCGAGTTGCAGCCCGGCGATGGTGATGACCGGCAGCATCGCGTTGCGCAAGACATGACGCAGAATGACGCGCCATTCGCTGACGCCTTTGGCGCGGGCGACCATGACGTATTCTTTATGCAATTCGTCGAGCATGGAGACGCGAATCATGCGCGTGAGAACGGCGGCGCGAATCAGGCCGAGCGCGAAGGCTGGCAGCACAAGATGATGCAGCCAGTCGGCGGGATTCGCCGAAAATTCGACATAGCCGAGCAGCGGAAACCATTTCAAGTGAACGCTGAAGAGCAGCATCAGCAGAATGCCGAGCCAGAAACTCGGCACGGCTAACCCGGCCTGCGCGACGGTCAGGCTGCACAGATCGAGCCATGACGAGGGGCGCAGCGCGGCGGCGAGGCCGAGCGGAAAGGCGATGAGGAACGCGATCAACATCGCGAACGCCGCAAGCCAGAACGTGACGTGCATCCGGCTCAACAGCATGGAAATGACCGCTTCCTGCGAGCGGAGCGACACGCCGAAATCTCCCTGGCAAAGTTCCTTGAGCCAGTGAAGATATTGCAGCGCCAGCGGGCGATCCAGCCCCAACAAGGCGCGGACTTCCTGCACGCGCTCCGGCGGCGCTTCCACGCCGACAATCAGTTGCGCCGGGTCGCCGGGAATCAGCCGCAAAATGAGAAACACAATCGTTGCGACCAACAGCACCGTCAGGCATGACGCCGCCAAACGTCGAATCAGATAATGAGACCTCATAAGGCACAATAGATGGAAGGGAACGGTTTTTGTCAAGGACTTCCCGACGTAAGCGGACATTACAATACGAATAAAGAATGGGGATTATTGAAGGGCGAGTGAAAGCTGTCAGACACTTGCGAAGTGTCTGACAGCTATTTGCTTACTACGACGCGCCGATGGAATGCTGCGCGGCGAAATCGTTGATTTCTTTCATGTAGCGCGCATATTCCTGCGAGTTAAACGGGCTGTAATTAAAGTTTTTATACAAGCCGGTCAATCGCGTGAAGAAATCGCGGACATGCTCTTTTTCAGTAAACGTATATTCGCGCTGAATTAAGCCGCGCAGCAAGCGGAAACTCTCAAGCTGCCGGTCTTGCGGCACGGAAACATCTACCTCGTCGAACGCATCCTGCTGCAAATAGACCATATCCAGCAGCATGGATTTTTGCCAGGTGATGAAATCTTCAATCGAGACGCCTTCTTCGCCAGTCACTTGCATCATCTGATAAATCGAGTCGCCGCGTTCCAAAAGCTCCTGCATAGCGTTGACGCTTTCGACCCAGCCGGATTCAAGATTCGCTTCGAACCATTTTTTCAACTGTTCGAGGTAGCGCGACCAGGAAATCAACGGGTCAATCGCCGGATAATAGCGTTTGTAGGCGCGGTCATACGACAGGCCGAGGAAGGTTTTGACGGTTGCCAGAGTCGCCTGCGTGACCGGCTCTTCGAAGTTGCCGCCCGCCGGGGACACCGTGCCAATCATCGTCAAACTGCCGACCGAACCATCCGGGCATTTGATCACGCCGGCGCGTTCATACACGTTTTTAATCGAGGAATCGAGATAGGCCGGGAACGCTTCTTCGCCTGGAATTTCTTCCATGCGGCCAGAGGTTTCCCGCATCGCCTGCGCCCAGCGGGACGTGGAATCGGCAATGACCAACACGTTATAGCCCATCTGCCGGTAATATTCTCCCAGCGTCATGCCGGTAT
This sequence comes from uncultured Candidatus Moduliflexus sp., assembly GCA_964565315.1. Taxonomy (GTDB): domain Bacteria; phylum Moduliflexota; class Moduliflexia; order Moduliflexales; family Moduliflexaceae; genus Moduliflexus. The sequence goes on from CAZMEO010000021.1 coordinate 11,928, forward strand.
AAATGGACGATTCCCGCGCCGCCACCGGCATGGATGAGGTGTTACAGATGATCACGGTGCGATCCATCAGCGAGCCGCCGGTTTTCGGGTCTTTCATTTCAGGATATTCGGCAATCGTTTCGACGACTTCGCCCGCTCGCTCGCCGCATGCCACGATGATCGTGATGTCAATCGTCGCATAGCGGGCGATCAGGCTTTGCAGCACGGTTTTTCCCGCGCCGAACGGCCCCGGAATGCAGCCTGTGCCGCCCCGCGCAATCGGGAAGAACGTGTCAATAATCCGCAGCGTCGTCGTCAACGGCTCTTGCGGATACAAGCGTTCAGCGATGCGCCGACGAAGCATCGGTTCGGGAATCGGGCGGCGCACCGGCCAGCGCTGCGTCATGGTGAGTTGCCGCTCTTTGCCGTCAGCCGTTCGAATTCTGGCGATTGGGGCGTCAATCGTGGCGCTTCCTTCATACACCCAGGTGATTTCCACGTCGTTCGGCTCATCGAACGGAATCATGATTTTATGTTTGAACGGGCCTTCCGGCACTGTGCCAATGGGCTGCCCGGCAGTGAGTTTGTCGCCAATCGCCACGCATGGCGTAAAGTTCCATTTCTTTTCACGATTCAGCGGAGCGACATCCACGCCACGCGGCAGAAAAAATCCATGCGCCTTCGCGATGACTTCCAATGGTTTTTCCAGCCCATCGAACACCTGGGCTAAAATCCCCGGGCCAAGCGTGACCGAGAGCAGTTCTCCGGTCAAATCCACGCGGTCGCCAACTCGGACGCCAGAGGTGTCTTCGAAGACTTGCATATCAGCCGTATTCCCCTGAATTCTGAGGACTTCCGCCATCAGCCGTTCCGCGCCGACGCAAATATAGCCCACCTCATTTTTCCGAATCGGCACATCACGCACCTCAATCGTCACAAGGCTTTCCTGCACGGCAACAACCCAGGCTGTCCCGGAAGTCGGAGAGGTGTTCTTGTTGAGTTGCTCAGTTGAAGAGTTGTTGGTGCTCATTCATTACCTCCGATACCAAATCGTCAAATCGCGCTTTCGCCGCCTTTGCGTCATGGGAAAGCCATTGTTTCAGCAAGCCCCATTTGAAAAGGTACGCGAGCACGGATTCTATTCCAAAATCGTTTGTTTGAATCACGCGATCAACGTGATTCCAGAGTTGTTTCAGTAAAAAACGTTCGAGGGCGAGCGTATCGCTCTGCTCGATATGCGTTTTGGCCTGCGGAATCCAGGGATACACGGTTTTGAGCTTAAAATCAGGATCATCCCACTGCTGTTCGATATAGCGCACCCACGAACCGACGCCCCAGATTTCTCCGGGCGACGGGGCTGGCTGGCCGCGATAGCGGCGGCGCAAGGCGGCCATAATAGTGCGCATGTCGGCAGCAAACGCGATCATGTCATGCAAAATGGGATGCTGCGTGGCTGCCATCATTTTGCGATACCGCTCCACCATCTCCTGATCCGTGCGTTCGTTGGGATGCCGCCGCCATTCTAAGAACGCTAATGCGCGCGTGACCAATTCGTGGTCTTCCGGCTCAAGCATCGCAAAGCGTTCCCGCATCCGTTTTTCGCTGATTGGCAAGCGATCTGCGGCTTCGAACGGCGGAAGATATGGCAGGCTCGCCATCAGGGTGTAGTAGGCATGTTGGCGCATAGCTGCCCTCCTATTCAATGCCTTGCACGATAGCTCGATAGCGAGGAAGCAAGTGTTTCAAGATTAAATCGGCCAGCGCGTCTTCGCTGAAATCGAAGTCCACGTTTTCGCCGACTAATTTGACTTTAATACCGCCGCTGAGCGTGCTGGATGGCTTCAATTCGATCTGCTGCCGGAGCATCTCGCTGGTTTCGCGTCGCACAAATGCCTTTAAGCCTTCTGAGCTAAACACTTTTTCTGGCGCCAATATTTCAAGCGGTTGATCGCCAGGAATTTTTTCGGCTGCGGCGCCGACGATTGAAGCAAGCAATTGCCGGAGAAACGCTTCTTCATGCAACTCTTTAGAGACTAACCGCTTGACGTGCATTTCGAAGGCTTTTTTCAAGCCGGATGCCAATTCCAATTCCGTGTCGCGCACCGCTTTTTTCAGCGACTCTTCTGCCATTCGTTTATCTTTTTCAATCGCTTCTTTGGCTTCTTTCAGCAACGCGTCTCGTTCGGCTTTTGCGTCAGCCTTGATACGAGCCGCTTCTTCTTTGGCCTTTTTGAGAATTTCGTCCGCTTGTTTTTTTCCAGCGGTGACGCCATCATTTTTCAGGCGCTCAATAAGTTCTTGAACGCCTTTCTGAGTTTTTGTGGTCGGTTCGGCCATATCTCACGCTCCTCCCTGAGGCAGCGAGCCTGCCAGCACTAACGCAAACACGAGCGCAAACACCGCAAACCCTTCGACCATGGCCGCCGGAGCGAGCGAAATACCGAAGACTTCCGGTTTGTCTTTGGAGACGCTGATCGCAGAGGCGCAGGCGTACCCCTGATAAATGGCGCTGACCATGAGCGCGATTCCGGCGAACAGGCCGATTCCTAACAGGCCGACGGCGGCTGTCGGGTTATTGACGGAACGGCTTAAGGTTAATGTGACCACGATGCCATAAATGGTCTGAGAGGCTGGCATGGCTGATACGCCGATAAATTTGCCATAGCCGCTTTCTGTCGCCAGCATGGCCCCGCATGCTGCCTGCCCGGCGCGAGAACATCCGATTGAGCTTCCTACCGCGCCAAGCGCCATCGGCGCAAACACTCCAACCCACGCCAATACCAGAATCATTCCTTCCACAAGCCACTCTCCTTTCTGGCGAACGCCTTGAACAGGTAGCCCTCTTCCGGCATGCCCCAGTTGAAAAATTCAATATAATTGAGCCGCAATCCGTGAATGACGGCCCCCATTAACGACAAACCGAAATTTAACACATGTCCGAATACAATGACAAAAATCGCCAACAACACTCCAATACCCGGCACGGCATCGTCAAGCGCCATGCCCAACGAATTAAACGTCCCGGACAGCGATGAACCCGCTAATCCTAACGCGAATAAGCGGAGATAACTCAAGGTATCGCCGAACGCTGCCGAAAGCTTTGGCACGATATTGAATCCGCCGAGCGCACGTTTCCACCAGACTGGATGCGGGTTGACAAACCAGAACGCTAATCCGCCGCCGCCTAACATCGCTAAAATCCCCACGATTTTGATGAATGTCAGGACGCCTGTCCCCATCGAGCCGATCCAGACGAGAAATCCTCCGGTGATGATGCCGATCCACCCGATTGACGCCCAACGCTGCGGGGAATTGCCTTTGCAGCGGAAATCGGCGAAGTTTCCGATGCAGAGGTGAACAACGCCAAGCAAAATCGAAAGAATCATCATGGCGTTATAATTATTCACATCGAGAACCTGGAAATTCGCTAAAAAATTCTCCTGCCCTAAAACGACGCCAAAATAGCCGCCGACCATCGCGCCCCAGACGATAGAGGCGCCGACGAGATAGGCGAATAACGTTCTCATGCGTTTCATGGATTTGGTTTGTCCCCACGCTTTCCATTTCCAAAAGAGCAGAAGACCTAACAACGCGCCATATCCGGCATCGGAGATGATGATCGCAAAAAACAGCGCAAACGAAAAAAATACGACGGTTGATGGATCCCAGAGCCGGTAGCTCGGCGTCATGTAAAACAAGACCAAATCCTGGCCGCTGGCGAACGCATGCTCATTCTCCAGCAGCGTCGGCGGCTGTTCATCCGGCGTCGGTTCTTCAATATCCATCACTAAGGTATGCTGTTCGGCATACGCAAGAAGCATCTCGCATTGCTTCGCTGGCGCCCAGGCTTGCAGCGCAAACAGCGTCGAGTCGTCGTAGGTCTGCTGCGCCACTGTTTCGCGAGCGGCAAAATCTTCTAACCAGTTGAGCTTTTTCGCAAACAACTTGCCCCACCGCGTCAGGCTTGCGCGTTCTGCCTGCAAATCCTCCAGCGCGATTTCGACCGCTTCCAATTCATGCTCTAATTCTTTGACTGACCGGTTCCCGGTTCGAACGCGCGGCACAGGCATCGCCTCCGGCTCATGTTCCGACACGGCAACAAGATAATGAAAGCGATTGTCATGCTTGACTTCCTGCCAGACCAGACCTTCAGGAAGGTCTTTCATCTGATATTCCGGCACGAGATAGAACCAGAGGCGATGGTTATTCAGCGCGTCGAGCGGCGGAAACTCGAATTCGCCCCAGGGCTTGAGGTTGGCGATGCGCTCTAACAAGAAATCGCGCTTATCCTGCAAGGTATTGATTTGGCTTTTCAAATTCAACGCTTGCCGCTCAACGATTAGCGGGTTAAAATCAGCGGAACTCCGAACCTGTTTGCGACGGTTCGGACAACTGAGCAGAAAATGCAGGGCTTCCCGCGCCTCAGAGCTTGGACCGCCATGCGCTGCCGCCTCGCGTCCGGGGTTTAAGGAAATGATATGCAGACAGCCAAAATTCTGCAAATCTTCGAGTATGCGGGATTTCTCCGAACGATAGCCGTAGGCCGTGACCTTGACAAGGGCGACAATGCTCATGCGTCCGCTCCTTCCTGATTGAGTTCCTGCCGTTTGCGCTGATTGACTTTTTTGGCAATTTTCGAGCGCACAACCGCCGAACGTTCCCCATCTCCTAAGAAGATTTGAATCCGCTGAATATTCTTTTTCGCGGTCGGAATCAAAATCTTATCAAACAGATTGACGCGCTGCGTAATGCGTCGAACCGCTAACTCAAGCTCGCGAACGCGCCGTTCCGCGACTTGCGTTTCGATGCGCAGCCGTGCCGCGTCCTGAAGTTTATCCGCCAGATTATCCACCCAGTGCGGCTTGGCTAAACGGGAATACGGAAACACTTCAAAGTCAACGCGCTCTAATGTGGGCAATTTGACGCCGACAACATTTTCCTGCGCGATTGTCACGTTCGTAATACGCACTAAGCCGGACAACTTCATCTCGTGATCAGCCAACATCGGCAATTGCGCGGCAAACGCCTCGCTCATGCCTTGCGTCGCCTTCTCGATGTCGGCAAGCTGCGCGCGGGCTTTATTCAGTTCCGCTGACAACTGCATCCGCTTCAAATCGAGCGACGGCAGCAGCTTTTTGTAGAGCTTGAGTTCGTTCCGCTGTTTTTGCAGGCCGCTTTTGGTTAATGATAATTTTGTCATAGGAAATTATGAGGCGTCATGCCGCCGCTGATTGCGTTTTCGGGAAATATTTATCAATCAGGGCTTGCTTCATCAGCAATTCCTGCGGCTCGAAGCATTCCGCCAATGTCTGCCAGCATGTGTCAAGCGCCGTGTTAAACGGCATGGAGGCGCGGATATTCATAAAGCGTTCGCGGAACAATTCGCCGAATTTCAGCAATTTTTCGTCGAACGGCGACAGTTCGAACGCCATCGCCTGTTTGCGCTCCGCTTCGGTGGCCCCGGCGTAAAAGCGAATCATCGTGTTCATGATCTGCGAATGATCTTCGCGGGTGACTTTGCCGATGACGCGCTGTTTCAGGCGGGAAAGCGAGCCAAACGGATCAATCACGCTGTCATGCAGATAGAACTGGCCTTCGGTGATATAGCCGGTATTGTCCGGCACGGGGTGCGTCACGTCGTTGCCGGGCATCGTGGTGACGGTCAAAATCGTCACTGAGCCTGCGCCTTTGAAGTCGCACGCCTTTTCATAGCGCTTGGCAAGCTGCGTGTACAGATCGCCGGTGTAGCCGCGCGTCGCCGGAATGCGCTCCATCGCCACCGCGACTTCTTTCATAGCGTCCGCGTAGGCCGTCATGTCGGTCATCAAGACGAGAACGCGCTTGTTTTCTTCGACGGCGAATTTTTCCGCGACCGCCAGCGCCATATCCGGGACAGAGAGGCGCTCGACAATCGGGTCGGACGCGAGATTGACGAACATGACCGTTTTATGGGCGACGCCATGTTCTTCGAATTGCGTGCGGAAGAAATGGTAATCATCGAAAATCAGCCCAAGTCCGCCGAACACGAGAATATCGGCGTCAGCCTGAAATCCGATGCGAGCCAATAAATCGTTGTACGGCTCGCCTGCGACTGAAAAAACGGGAATTTTCTGGCTTTCGACTAAGCAGTTGAACAGGTCAATCATCGGCACGTCGGTCTGAATCATTTTTTGCGGCAACACGCGCATGGAGGGATTGACCGTCGGGCCGCCGACCTCAATCTGCGGTTCTGCGCTTAAATCCGGGCCGTCGTCCATCGGCTCGCCGGAGCCGCGAAAGATGCGGCCTAAAATATTCCAGGAATAGGTCACGCGCTGCTGATGACCGAGAAAGCGCACTCCGGCGTCAGTGGAAAGCCCCTTGCCGCCAGCAAACACTTGCAAGCTGACGATGTCATGGTCAATCGACACCACTTTCGCCAGCGAGGATTCCCCATCAACATTCTCGACAACCGCTAACTCGCCCAATGCTGCGCCGTCTGCTTTGACTCGGATGGTATCGCCGACAATTTCGAGGACTCGTGTATGACGAATAAGGTCTTGAATCATGATGTTTTTTACCTCACAAAGAGATGAACATGCGACGGTCTGCATCAAATAGTTGCAAAAAGATTATTGCGAATGACTTCTTTCTGAAAGGGCTGTAAAAAGTCAAGAAAAAATCGTTATTTTTAGATTTATGCTGAGTGGAGTCGCAGACTGTTCTTCCGGGATGCGGAAATGCTGACGCTCATGACGCTAACTGTTTCGCGGCAAAGAATGTCGCACGGATTGATTCTTCGTCATCATGGCGAAAGGCGGTAATTTTCAGAGAAAGTTCTTGACAGAATTATTCGGTTTTCATGAACACAATTTTGTCGCATTTTATGCCTCTGTATTCCCAACATATCCAAGAGTTTGAGAGCGGCGCGGAGTTTGACGTTCTCATGCAGAAAAGGAGCGGTAACAGCGTATGAAAAGATGTCTATTGTTCGCATTAGCGGCATGTGTGATGGCAAATGTGGCTGGAGCGGCAGACAGCGTGAAAATCGGCTTGATGGCGCCATTGACCGGATCATGGGCGAGTGAAGGCCAGGAAATGAAACAGATCGTCGAATTGCTTGCCGAGGAAGTCAACGCCAAAGGCGGTGTGCTTGGAAAGCAAGTTGAATTGATTACCGAAGACGATGGCGGCGATCCGAAAACTGCCGCGTTAGCCGCGCAAAAACTTTCGACGCAGGGCGTAGTCGCCGTAATTGGCACGTATGGTTCATCCGTGACGGAAGCCTCGCAAACGATTTACGACGAAAACCAGATCATTCAAATCGCAAATGGTTCGACGGCTGTTCGCTTGACGGAAAAAGGGCTGCAATATTTTTTCAGAACCTCGACACGTGATGATGAACAAGGCCGCGTGGCCGCTCAAACCGTTGAGAAAAAGGGCTGGAAGAAAGTCGCGATTCTGCATGACAACACCACGTATGCCAAAGGATTGGCCGACGAAGCGAAAGCTTTATTAGAAGGGAAAGTCGAAATCGTCTTTTACGATGCGCTGACGCCTGGCGAACGCGATTACACGGCAATTTTGACGAAGCTTAAAGCCGCTGGACCGGACGGCATTTTTTTCACCGGCTATTATCCTGAAGCGGGCTTGCTCCTGAAACAGAAAAAAGAGATGGGCTGGGATGCCCCATTCCTCGGCGGCGATGCCACGAATAACCCTGATTTGCTGAAAATCGCGGGCGATACAGCGGAAGGCTATTTGTTTTTAAGTCCGCCAGTCCCGCAAGACCTTCCTTCTGATGAAGCCAAAGCGTTCTTGAGCGCCTACGCCGCGAAATATAACGGCGTGCCGGGTTCGATCTGGGCGGTGTTGTCTGGCGATGGTTTCCGCGTGGCGGTTGCCGCTATCGAAGCCACCAGCGGCACGGAGGCCGATAAGCTTGCCGAGTATCTGCATTCTGGGAAAGAATTTGTCGGATTGACAGGCACGCTTTCATTCAATGAAAAAGGAGATCGCGTCGGCGAACTCTACAAAGTGTATAGCGTGACCGGCGGAAAATTCGTGTTGCAGGCGGAGTAACTCACAACGCCGCATGGCACGGTGAAATGCGACAAGACCTGCGAGAGACGTTGACTTGCAGGTCTTGTTGTGTTTAACGGCAGGAGTGCGAAATTTCAATTTCGCTGTTCGTCGCTGTCAAATCAAGATTTGACACTCCTGTGATCTTATCAATGATTCCTCGATGTCGTTTAGCGCGACAAGTGAATATTTTATGGAGCAATTTTTACAGCAATTCACGAACGGCCTTGCAATTGGCGGCATTTACGCGCTGATTGCTCTCGGCTACACGATGGTCTATGGCGTCATGAAACTGATTAATT
>CAZMEO010000021.1:20369-22457 GCA_964565315.1 uncultured Candidatus Moduliflexus sp.
GCGCTGATTGCTCTCGGCTACACGATGGTCTATGGCGTCATGAAACTGATTAATTTCGCGCATGGCGACCTGTTTACGCTTGGCGCGTATCTCGGCATGACGATTTTGACCTCAATCGCTCTGCATAACATCTTCGGCGTCTTTATCGGCATTACGATACTGGCGCTGTTTGTTATGGGATTGGTCGCCTTTGTCGGCGCGGCCTTAGAACGCGCCGCCTATCGCCCATTGCGGAATTCGCCGCGCCTGTCGGTCGTCGTCTCAGCTTTAGGCGCATCCATCGTGCTGCAAAACGCCATTATGCTCATCTACGGCGCAAAATTGTTAGTCTATCCGCAACATATCCTTCCAACTACCGCAATCACCGTATTCGGCGTTTCAATTCCTCTGATGCGCATTGTCTTGTTTATGATTTCGGTTGTGTTGATGGTGACGCTCTACCTCTTTATTCAGAAAACCAAAATCGGCACGGCGATCCGCGCAGCGGCGATAGATCAGGGCGCGGCGCGGTTGATGGGAATTGACGTGGATCGCGTCATCTTGATTGTGTTCCTGATCGGTCCGGCGCTCGGCGGCATGGCGGGCTTGATGGTTGGATTGTATTACGGACAGGTAAATTTCACTATGGGGTGGGTGTATGGCCTGAAAGCCTTTACCGCGGCGATTCTCGGCGGCATCGGCAACATTCCCGGCGCGATGCTCGGCGGCTTGCTGCTCGGCGTGATTGAGGCGCTCGGTTCGGCCTATATTTCGATTGCCTGGAAAGACGCGATTGCCTTTTTGGTGCTGATTGTGATTTTGATTGTCAGGCCGACCGGTTTGTTAGGCGAAAGGGTGGCGGAAAAAGTATGATGAACGACCGACGGACAATTCCGTATATTATCGCCTCTGTGCTGTTAGTGTTCGCGCCGCTCTATCTGAACAAATACTGGATTGACGTGCTGAATACCGTCGGGCTGTACGCGCTGCTCGGCCTGAGCCTGAATCTGATCGTGGGTCACGCAGGTTTGTTTAATTTGGGACACGCCGCGTTTTACGCCGTCGGCGCATACACTGCCGCCATTCTCAACACGCGCTATCAGATTCCGATTCTCTGGCTGCTGCCGGTGTCCGGGCTGATGGCCGGGCTGTTCGCCGCCGTGATCGCCCGCCCGATCATCCATCTGCGCGGCGATTATCTCTGCATGGTGACTATCGGCGTCGGCGAAATCGTGCGGATCGCGCTGATTAACAACGTGTTCGGCATTACCGGCGGCTCGAACGGCATTTTCGGCATTTCCCGCCCCAGCATCTTTGGTTATATCATCAAACGCCCGCCGCAGTTTTTTTATCTGATCTGGATATTCGTTGCGCTAACGATTTTCCTGTTTTACCGCTTAGACCGCTATTCCCGTTTTGGCCGCGCGCTGAATTATCTGCGCGGCGACGAAATCGCCGCCGAAGGGAGCGGCATTGACACGGCGCATTATAAACTCTGGGCGTTCATCCTCGGTGCGTTCTGGGCAGGCATGGCCGGAACGCTGTACGCCGCGAAAATGACGATTATCGCCCCGGAGTCGTTTAGCTTCTGGGAATCGGTGCTGATGTTCCTGATTGTGATTCTCGGCGGCTCTGGCAGCATCCCCGGCGTGATTTTCGGCGCGTTTCTCGCGATTGGCCTGCCGGAATTGTTCCGCGATCTGGCCTCCGCCAGAATGCTCGTTTATGGCATGATGATGGTGTTGATGATGATTTTCCGGAAAGGTGGGCTGCTCCCGGCGCGTCCGCGCAAATTCCCGATTGCGAACGTGTTGAAAAACGAAGAAGGGAGGGCGTGACATGTTAATCTTAGAATCGGTCACGAAACGCTTTGGCGGGCTTACCGCTGTAGATTCCGTCTCGTTTCATGTGGAAGAAGGACAGATTGTCGGCTTGATCGGTCCGAACGGCGCGGGAAAAACGACCGTCTTCAACCTGATTACCGGCATTTATAAGCCGGATGCCGGAAAGATTACCTTCGATGGCTCGTCGGTGGTCGGCATGGAAACGCATCGCATTGTGCATCGCGGCATTGCGCGGACGTTTCAGACGATTCGCCTGTTTCAAGAT
>CAZMEO010000022.1:0-5035 GCA_964565315.1 uncultured Candidatus Moduliflexus sp.
AATGACTTCATCTACGACATGTTATAATTCAAGATATAAAAAATGCAAGAACCGTCAACATTTTATTTGAAGGGAAGATGAAAATTGTATGCAAAAAATTTCAGTCTCTCACAAAAACGACAACGAATAGGAGAAGAGAACGAATTGACGGTGTCAGGCAGCTCGAATTCGCTCCTTTCTTGAATTCGTTGTCGTTTTTGTGAGAAACTATATGCGGAAAATAAAAAAAGACCAGATTTTTCGAAAAATCTGGTCTCTCAAGGGGCAAGCTCAGGCTGATTTTTGCACCGGTTTTTGCACTTTGCCTGACCGCAAACAACGGGTGCAGACCTTCATTCGTTTGACCGCGCCGTTCACCACCGCTCGAACCTGCTGTAAGTTCGGATACCAGCGCCGTTTGGTTTTGTTATTGGCATGGCTGACTTTATGGCCGACTTGCGGGCCTTTTCCACAAATTTCACAACGTCTCGACATACTCTCACCTCCATTCAAGATGTTCCTCGTGTTATTCGAATTGTCACGGTAAATTCACCGCGATTGCCTTGATACCAAAAATCGTTGACACCGAGCAGCAATTTACCGCTGCTTCCGGCCTTGACCGCATAGGACGCTCCGATGAAAAACGGCGCTCCAAGTCCTTCGATTTTACCGATCAACCCGCCATGAGGCTTTTGCCAGAGCGGGTCTTTTCGGCCTTGCGCGTCCGTCCAGGTTGTTCCGGCAGGGCCGCACGCATTCCCCTTCGAGTCATACACCACTTTGCCGATTGCGCTGAAGCGGAGCACGTCGCCTTTCAAGACGGTCACACCGCTATTTGTCCATAAGGCGCTGCCAGGCACGATCACCGTCGTGTCTTTCACGGGCATATCTTCGATGAAAATCGCTTCAATCGTATGTGACGCGCTGATTTGCTCGAACACGTATTCATTAACCGCTCCAACTGATACGCCATCTACCAACACATGTTTGAGCAGATAATCATTTTCCGGGACGAACGTAAACCGTTCACGGCTGCCCCGCGTGACCGCAATCTTCCCGGACGGAGAAATGCCGCCGCCTGTTCCGGCGCTGGCGGTAATCGTATAGGTTGTCACGCTCGCTTCTTCGAAGAACGCTTCAATCGTATGCGAGGCATTCACCCTGTCAAACGCATAACTTGTGATCGCGCCGACCGATACGCCATCCACCAACACATGCTTGATGTAATAGCCAGCATTCGCCGTAATCGAAAACGCTTGACTTGCCCCGGCTTTTAACGAAAGCGCTCCGGCTGGCGTGATGCGTCCACCGCTGCCGGCTTTAGCGAGAAGCGTAAACGTTGCCGTCGGTTCAATTTTGATGTTCTGCGCGTGCAAAATGGCGGTCAGTTCGCTGAGATGTTCATTGTTGAACAATCCCGCATCAGCCTGAAGAATGCCGTCAGCCGCATCAAGAAATGTCGCGTTCGGCGGCAAATACCACAGGCTTTCATAGATCAGCAAATCCGCCACCTGACGCCCAAGCGCTTCCCGAATTTTCCAGCAGGTGCAGCCCCAGATTTCGCCGTCGCTATGCACGTTGCTTTTAGTCAGCGTGTCATAGGTTCGGACGCTCCGCAAATCGCGCAGGTGATCCTCTCCAAGCTTTTTGACGGCATATTCGCCGATTTCCGGGTCTTCAGTCAGCGAACAACCGAAATAATCGGCGTAACCTTCGTGCAGCGCCCCGGCTTCGGAGGTTGCCATCAACGGCTGAAGTGCGTCAACAACCGAATGCGTGTATTCATGATAAATGACTGCCGCTTCTTTGGCGAGGTCGTTCAATTCCTCGCCGTGCCCGAAAAAGAGCGCCCGTTTTAATGGGCTGTAATACGCATTATCATAATTCGCGCTGCCGGTTTCCGGATCAGGCACATGCACATGCGCCAGCATCGGCGCGTCATGCTTTTTATAGCCGAAATTTCTGAAAAACCGCGCCACTTTGCTGAGATGGTAATACGCCATGACTTCGTCAAAATGCGTATTCGCCGGATCGTTATATAAAAAATCGTATGTTCCGGCTGCGGTCGGAACGGCGTTCGCCGCGCCTTTCGCCGCGTTTTTCATCGTAAAATACGCGCCCGCAAGCGTTTTCGTCTCATTCAAATCAAACAATTCAGCCGTGACGATCTGGCTATCCCGTTCAGGATTCGTATTATAGACCATGCCGCGCCCTTTCGCAAATTTCAGGGCATTATAACTGTCAAGCGTTTCGCCGGTCGCCGCGTCAAGAAAAAAGACCCAGTCCCCCAACGGTTTTTGGCTTGATACGCTGACCTGATAGGCGCGAATGTGCCGGGCATCTTTGGGAAACACGACCAATTCCGCCTCCGGCGTGCCATGTCCCTGAATCTGAAGCGTATCAAGCGCCGCTTGTATCGCCGCAGACGCCGAAATCATTGCAGCGGACATATCAACTGCGACGCCCGGACAGTAGCTGCCATTCACCATGCAGACGCGATTCGCTGCGTCAATATGCACGCTGAGCCGCGCTCCCAAGACCGGAATCCGGCGAAACTCCTGCTGGTAATGCACATGCTGAATGCCGCGATGCGTCGTCGTTTCCGCATGCGTTAAGGCCGCGTCATTCTTCGACATTCCGAAGAGTTCCGCGTAATTTTCGAGAAAGCGTTCAGCGATTTCCTGCGGCGTGCCGCTTTGCGATTCCGTCAATATTCCGCGCACTGATGCTGGAAAACCGGAGTGGCGATTCCAACGAATCTGCACCCGTCCCGGAGCGTCATCATGCAACGCTTTCGAGGCGGCAATTGATCGAGATCGAGCTTGTGGCTCGCCGGAGGATGGATGCAAATATTTGACTGACGTTGGTTGTGGCGGCAGCATACGCACGTCCTTTACATCAATTTTGTCAAAATGTCGTTTTCTATCGGCATTTTTCTACATTCTGCATGTCTCTGTTTAAGAGTGACAGATAAAGTCAAGCATTTTTTCAAGAGTTTTTCGATAATTGATTTTGCGCTGAACGTCTCTGAAGAATTCTCAATTATTCTCATAAAACTCTTGACAAGAAGAGCAGGGTTCTTTATCCTTTATACAAGTGAGCAGGTAGGGCTGTTTTTACTACTGAAATGTCACAAACTCAGAACGTGTTAATGTGGAAGCTGTTTAAGAACAACTACTCAAGGAGGTATCCAGAATGCAAAAAATGTCTGGCATTGTCACATTGTTATTGGTAATGATCATGGGCGTCTCAGTGGCAAGCGCTGAGACCGTGACATATACCGAAAATCAGTACTGGTTGTCGGATACTCCGACAAAATACGGGCCGAAAGGGTTATATACCATTTTCAGCGCGGATACATACCAGAAAGGCAAATTTGGGATTGGTTTTTACTGGGATATGACCCGGTTTGCGATTCCAGGCGACCCGCGTTATCCCCAGATGATGCAGTTTACGCTGGGCGGCGCGTATGGCATTACCGATCAATTAGAAGTTGCGGCGTCTATTCCGTATGCCATGTATAAACTTGAAGCGGTATCTACCGAAAATCGCGATCCATCTGATTTAGCGGTCGATGATTATGATAGCAGCGGGCTGGATGATATGAGCCTGACTGTGCGGTATAAATTCCCGATAGGCGAAAATTCTGCAATTACGCCGTTCGTGCAGACGTTCCTGCCGACCGGAAGCGACCCGGATGATGGACTCGGCGCTGAAAACTTGCGAATCATTGCCGGTGTTTCTGCCGGAACGCAGCTTCAGGGTTTGAATAAGACGCGGTTATATACGCAGTTAGCCTATCAGTTCGCAACCGATGCTGATGAAGACCGCAAAGATTTCAGTGAAAACAATCGCGCCTATCCGCGCCCGCGTTTCCAGGATTTCGGCAAAAACCCGTTTTTCCGTGAATACGGCAATACCTTATTGTATGGCGCTGGTTTTGCGATTCCGGTTTCGACCGATACGTTTGAACTGTTTGGCGAATTCACTGGTTTCCATTCATTTGATGATGAAGATTACATCCCGATGTGGGAAGTCATGGATGATGGCACGGTACAAGAACTCGATGTCGTGCAGGATGGCGGCATGATGGTCGGCGGCGCAAGAATCGGTTTTGGCAACGGTTTGGTGCTGACGGCTGGCGGCGGCGGGTATGTCTATGGCAAAGAGCCATTGTTCAACAACCCGCACTGGATGGCATTTGCTGGTTTGACCTATATGGCTCCGCATGTTGTCACGCTTGAGCGCGAAGTTCCTCCGTCAGTTCCAGTATTGCCTCCGTCAACAATCGAACAACCAGGCCAGCCAATTCAGCCGGATACAGGGGCAATTTTCGATTGTAAGCAAGAGTTAGCGATGGTACATTTCGAATTCGACAAATCCACGCTGACGCCGGAAGGCATCGCGACCTTGCAGCGGCTTGGCAAAATCATGCGGCTGTGCGATCAACTCGTGTTAGAAGTTCAGGGACATACCGACTGGATGGGCACGGAAAACTACAACATGGGTCTTGGCAATCGCCGCGCCCGCGCTGCTGTGTACTATCTTGTGTATGACGAAGGGATTGACCCGGCTCGCATCGTGAAAGCTGAGAAACTCGATAAAGGCATTATCGCTGGCGAAACCTACGGCGAATCAGTGCCGATTGCAACGAACGAAACCGATGACGGACGTGCGTTGAACAGACGCGCTCAGTTCGTGAAATTGGTTGAAGATAATCGTTTGTTGACGCAGTAATCGCAGCAGTAAACATGTAGTGTGTTATTTAGCCTCGTTCGGATTTGTTTGCCGAACGAGGCTTTTTTGTTGAAACGACAACGAATAGGAGAGATGATGAAGAAATTATTATTTGGAATGAGTGTGGTTCTTGTGCTTATCAGTGTGTGTATCACCTTGAACAATCTGCCGTTAACCGCCAATCAGCAAGAACATGACAACATGATTAAAATCGGGAATTTTTATATGGATAAGTATGAATTTCCCAACCGAGAAGGCGAATTACCGGTGACGAACGTGACCTGGCAGGAAGCGAGCGCGATGTGCGAATCAGTCGGCA
>CAZMEO010000022.1:5135-22449 GCA_964565315.1 uncultured Candidatus Moduliflexus sp.
CCGGTGACGAACGTGACCTGGCAGGAAGCGAGCGCGATGTGCGAATCAGTCGGCAAACGCTTATGCACGGATCAGGAATGGGTGCAAGCATGTCGCGGGCCGCAAGGGCTGCGCTATCCCTATGGCGCAGTGTATGACGGCACGAAATGCCATGCGGAAAGCAAAGTGGATGCGCCGTTAGCTATCGGGCAAACGCCGAAAACCTGCGTCAGCGGATACGGCGTGTATGATTTGAATGGCAACGTGTGGGAATGGGTCGGAACGGCTCAGGATGATGTCAAAGTGCGCGGCGGCGCGTGGAGCAGTTCGAGCTGCGCGGAATGCGCCCTGCATTTCTGGGATAACGCGCCGATGACGAAAAGCAATCGCGGCGGCCTGCGCTGCTGTCTGAGCGCGAATTAAAACAAAAAAACCCTGCCAGGGTTTAAACCCTGGCAGGGTTGAGATCCCCAGAAAATCACGTCCCCATTTCCCACGACGCAAGATATTTCTCTTGTTCCGGCGTCAGGGTGTCAATGCTCACGCCCATCGCTTCTAACTTCAGACGGGCAATCTCCCGATCAATCGGCTGTGGCACAGGATAGACGGCTTTTTCCAATGTTTTGGCGTTGTTCAGGATATATTCCGCGCCAAGCGCCTGGTTTGCAAAGCTCATATCCATCACGTCCGCCGGATGCCCTTCGGCAGCGGCAAGATTGATCAAGCGACCTTCGCCAAGCACGTTCACTCGTTTGCCGTTCTTCAGCGTATATTCTTCGACGAAATCGCGAATCGTGCGGCGCGACGTGGTAATTTCCGCCAATCCCTCCAAATCCAACTCTACGTTGAAATGACCGGAGTTGCAGACAATTGCGCCATCTTTCATCACTTCGAAATGCTCTTTGCGAATGACATGAATATCGCCGGTCACGGTGATAAAAATATCGCCGACTTTGGCGGCTTCGGCAACCGGCATCACCTGATAGCCGTCCATCGTCGCTTCAATGGCGCGAATCGGCTCGACTTCCAGCACGATAACTTTTGCGCCAAGCCCGTTCGCCCGCATCGCCACGCCGCGCCCGCACCAGCCATAGCCTGCGACCACGACCGTTTTTCCGGCAATTAATGTATTTGTAGCGCGAATCACGCCATCCAGCGTACTCTGCCCCGTGCCGTAGCGGTTATCGAAAAAATGTTTCGTCTGAGCGTCATTCACGGCGATAATCGGGTATTCCAGCACGTTATTATTCGCCATGCTGCGCAGCCGGATGACGCCGGTCGTCGTCTCTTCCGTGCCGCCGATCACATCTTGCAGCAGGTCTTTTTTCTCGGAATGAAGAAGCGACACCACATCCGCGCCGTCGTCCATCGTGAGCATCGGTTTGTGTTCTAATGCGGCGTGAATATGTTTGTAATAGGTCTGGTTGTCTTCGCCTTTGATGGCAAAGACCGGAATTTCGTAATGTTTGACAAGCGATGCGGCCACATCGTCCTGCGTGCTTAACGGATTCGAGGCGCACAATCTGACATCAGCGCCGCCGTCTTTCAGCGTCCGCATCAAGTTGGCGGTTTCGGAGGTCACATGCAGACAGGCGGCAATGCGCACGCCTTTTAAGGGTTGTTCGGCTTGAAACCGCTTGCGGATAAGCTGAAGCACCGGCATGTTCCGGTCAGCCCATTCGATCCGCAGCTTGCCTTTTTCAGCAAGCGACATATCTTTCACATCATATTTCATGAGTAGAGAAACCACGAAACACACGAAACACACGAAAATTGAATCAAGAGACCTCACAGGTCTTGAAGACCTGTGAAGTCTGAGTCAACGTTATTTTTTCTTTGCGTCTTTCGCGTGTTTCGTGGTTAGTTTTTGGGGATTATAATCCAAGCGCGGAACGCAGATCGTTCACTTTGTCGGTTTTTTCCCAGGTGAAATCAGGATCGTTCCGTCCGAAATGGCCGTACGCTGCCGTTTTTCTGTAAATCGGACGGCGCAGATTCAACGAAGAAATGATCCCTTGCGGCGTAAGTTGGAAAATATCGCGCACCGCTTTCACAAGTTTTTCATTTTCAACTTTGCCGGTTCTAAATGTATCAATCATAATGGATACCGGTTCCGCCACGCCGATGGCATACGCAAGCTGTACCTCGCACCGTTCGGCTGCACCAGCGGCGACAAGATTTTTGGCAACATGCCGCGCCATGTACGACGCCGACCGGTCAACTTTCGTCGGGTCTTTGCCGGAGAATGCGCCGCCACCGTGGCTTCCGACGCCGCCGTAGGTGTCAACAATGATTTTGCGTCCCGTCACGCCGCAATCGCCCTGCGGACCGCCAACAACAAACCGGCCAGTCGGATTGATATGATAGGTAATATGATCCGGGTCTAATAACTCGCGCGGCAACACCGGCAGCACGACTTTTTCAATGACCTCTTCTCGCAAATCTTTCAGGCTGACTTCTGGATTGTGCTGCGTGGAAATGACGACGGTGTCAATGCGTTTCGGTTTGCCGTCAGCATATTCGACAGTGACTTGAGATTTTCCATCAGGGCGCAGAAACGACAGGATTTCCTCGCGGCGGGCTTTGGTCAGTTGCATCGTCAATTTATGCGCTAACATAATCGGCAGCGGCATCAATTCTTCGGTTTCGTTCGAGGCATAGCCGAACATTAAGCCTTGATCCCCAGCGCCGCCGGGATTGACGCCCATCGCGATGTCAGGCGACTGTTCATCAATGGAGGTTAAGACCGCGCAGGTTTCATAATCGAACCCGTAGCTGGCTTTGGTGTAGCCGATTTCTTTAATGGTATTTCTAACGACTTTCGGAATATTGACATAACAATTCGTGGTGATTTCACCGGCCACAAACGCCACGCCTGTCGTGACTAATGTTTCACACGCCACGCGCCCCATCGGGTCGTCGGCCATAATGGCATCTAAGACGGAATCTGAAATCTGATCAGCAACTTTATCAGGATGGCCTTCGGTGACAGATTCAGATGTAAAAAGAAAATTTTTTCTGCTCATGAGTATGTATCTCCCTCACGTCCAGCAAAAAATGCTGGCTGGTTGGTTAAACAAACGTGATATTCGCAAATCAAACAACTATCCGCCCTTCTATTTTTAAATGATGAAAACGTGTCAAGTTTTAAGTGATTGCACAAAGTTTCTTTTGAACATTGTTTGCTTGAATATCGCGTCTCTTCGGCGTGTCTCATGGAATTCCTGTTCATCTGATTTCTTATCATGACAGGATGAGAGGAGTGCGAGGCGAGTCAGAACCAATCACAGAATGTTTCGCGGTGAGGAGTTTTTTTTACTTCTTATTATCTCAGGGGTTTTTGTCTTGACAATCCTTGACGAATCCTGATATATTTCCTGTTTATACGCAAACATGGTTTTTCGAACCCCTCAGGATGTATGTGGATGGTATGGAGAATATCGTTTTAATTTATCACGATCAGCAGTTTTCGGATCCATTAGCGCAATATTTGACAGGGCAGGGGTATCATGTGTTTCAGATGCAAGCCCCTGAAAATTTAGAAGAGTCGCTGGATGCGCATATTCCGAACGTGATTGTGCTGGATGCGCTGTTGCAGAAAATGAATGGCTTCGAATTGTGCCAGATGTTGAAAGAACACCCTCAATACAAGCACATTCCCGTGATCATGACGTCGGCGATTTATCTATCGGAGGAAGAACGAACGCATGGTGTGCGTTTTGGCGACGCAACTTATCCAATTTTAGCGGATCGCTGCCTGATGAAACCGATTGAACCAGCCGAAATCGCCAAAGAGATTGCCTGTGTGTTAGGAAAAGAAGTCGAGCCGGAGTATATCCCTTCCATTTTTATTGTCGATGACGAAAAAGATATTCGCGAATTGCTCCGCACCACGCTTGAACGCCGAAATTATCGCCCGTTTGAGTTTTCTACCGGTCAAGCGTGCCTGGATGCGCTTGCCGCCGGGAAGCTGCCAGATGTCATTTTATTGGATTATAAACTCCCCGACCTGTCCGGCATCGTCGTTTTGAATCGCATTCGTGAACAATTCCCGGATATTGGCGTGGTCTTGATGACGGCCTATGGCGACGAAGATTTAGCCATTCATGCCATTGAAGAAGAGGTCGATGCCTATATCCGCAAGCCGTTTCTCATCGATCCGATGCTGATGCTGATTTCGCAGACGTTGGAACGCAGCAGCATTAAGCAGGAACGCACCCGCCTTATCGCGCAATTACGTGAATCGAATCGCGAAGTCATGAAACATTACGCGATGCTGGAACATGCCAACCATCGGCTGAGGGAGTTGGATCAACTCAAATCCGAATTCCTCGCGAATGTCGGCCATGAATTACGCACGCCGCTCAATTCGATCATCGGGTTTACGGAATTATTACTGCAAGGATATAGCGGCCCGTTGAACAATAATCAATGCCGGCAGTTAAGCATGGTGCTGAACAGCGGTAACCATTTGCTGCGCGTGTTGAATGACGTAATCGAAGTGGCGATGCTCAACGCCGGGCAGATCGTCTTGAAACATGACATCGTGCCGATCTCGATAGTTGTTCAGGAAGTGATTCAGGAACTGCGCAAAAAAATCGAACAAAAACATCTCGACATTCGGCAAAAGATTGAAGACTCGCTTGCTGATGGATGCAGCAGCCGCGAAAAAATCAAGCTGATTTTATATAATTTAATAGATAATGCCATTAAATTTTCGTCATCAGGCACGATTACGATTGCCGCGTGCCATGCCTTACAATGCGCTCCGGACGATATCAGGAGAGCACGCCTCCCGGAACATGCGACGGTCAATGGAGATTACCTAGTCATCAGCGTTCAGGATGAGGGAATTGGCATACGCAAAGAAAATTTCGACATTTTATTCGATGAGTTCCGTCAGGTAGATGGCTCGTTGACCCGCGAATATAACGGAACTGGATTAGGGCTGGCGATTTCGAAAAAGCTCATCGAACTTTATGGGGGGAAAATCTGGCTCGAAAGTCAATTAGGGGTTGGAAGCACGTTTTATTTCACGGTACCGATAAAAGATGAATGCGAATCGACGTGAACAGAAGCGCGTAAAGTGACGCTTTCGATGTTTGTGTTCATGTTAGCTGTGTCTGTATGATAATCCGCCGTTTTTATTCTGCTGTCGTAACGAGCATGGCGTTGTGTGCGATCTTATTAATTGCTCCCCGTTCTCTTGTGGCTGCCCCGGCATTTTCCTCGTCCGCCTGGCCGCAAGATACCGGAGCGCCCGTCAATTCCTCGCCCGTGTTAGGCGATCTGGACGGGGATGGCGTGTTAGAAATCGTCATTGGCTCAGATAACAATAAAGTCTATGCCTGGAAACCGGACGGAACGCTGATGCCCGGCTGGCCTGTCACGACAAACGATTCCGTGCGCTCTTCCCCCGCGTTAGCTGATGTGGACGGCGACGGACATCTTGAAGTCATTGTCGGTTCGTTCGATAATAAAGTCTATGTCTGGAATTTTCATGGCAGCATTCTGCCCGGCTGGCCAGCCTCGACTGGCAGCGTCATCTATTCCTCCCCGGCAGTCGGCGACATTGACGGCGATCAATTACCGGAAATCGTAGTCGGGTCATTCGATAATAAAGTGTATGCCTGGAACGCCGATGGTTCATTAGTGCGCAACTGGCCGAAACCGACCGGGCTTTTCGTCTATTCATCCCCGGCGCTGGCGGATGTTGACCGCGATGGCGTGTTAGATGTGATCATCGGCACGGATAATAACCGCGTGTTTGCCTGGAAAGGCGACGGCTCAGATATTGACGGCTGGCCGGTGGCTACGGAGCATGTCGTCCCCTCGTCTCCGGCTGTCGGCGATCTTGATCATGACGGCGAAGTCGAAATTGTTGCCGCTTCCTGGGATAAAGTATTTGTTTGGAATACGAAAGGCGAACGAAAAGCCGGGTGGCCGGTCACGACAGGTCATCAAATTCCGTCATCTCCGGCATTGGCAGATTTGAATAATGATGGCACGTTAGAAGTGATTATCGGCTGTAAAGATGGCAAAGTCTATGCCTGGAACGCGAATGGACAGCCTGCGCCCGGCTGGCCGGCAGTCACGGATGGCGAAATTTCCGGCGCTCCAGCCGTCGGCGATGTGGATGGCGATGGCACGCTGGAAGTCGTGATCGGCTCGAAAGATAACAAAGTGTATATGTGGACGGCGCAAGGCGTGCTGGTTCAGGGATGGCCGCGCCAGACCAAGGCCGCCATTACCTCCTCGCCTGCAATGGGCGATATTGATGGCAATGGCACGATAGAGATTGTCATCGGATCGAAAGACCAATTTGTGTATGCCTGGACGTTTCCCCGCGTGGGAGCGCAGACGCCGAAAATCGCCTGGCAGGGATTTCGCGGCAATCCTGCTCATTCCGGGCGTTATGGCGATGCCGCGCCAGCAATTGCTGTCGCAGCAGCCCCCACTCAGGCGGCGCCGAAATCCGGGGACGCGCAGGTGCTTGTCGAGCAGCCGCCCATCTCGCGGCAGCCAGTGATTCCAACTGTCGCCGGGCAGATTCTTGATCTGACCGTGACCAATTATGATAAAAATTCGCTGACGCTGGCTTGGACGTCGCCGTCGGGAATGTTCTCGCCGCAAGCCGTGTATGACTTGCGTTTTGCCGCGCAGCCAATCACGGAAGAATCCTGGGAAAAAGCGGAAAAATATTCAGAAACCATCCATCCCTCTCCGGCAGGAACGCAGGAAATGCTGACAATCAAAGACCTGCAACTTCCCACGCTGCAATTAGACGGCATGTTATATATCGCGATGAGAATGTCCGACGGAGCAGGGCAGGCCAATCCGCTGTCGAATGTCGTTCGTATCGAGCAGATTGACGAAAAAGCCCCGGCGAAAATCGAAGGGTTCGCCGTGCGAGAGTTAGATCAAAATACGCTGGAATTATCGTGGAAAGCGACTGGCGACGACGAAAATCAGGGCGCGGCAACGACGTACGATATTCGGTATTCCGATGTGCCGCTGACCGACCTCACCTGGGTGCGAGCTATTCAGGCGTCGAACATGCCTGCGCCGCTCCCTGCCGGAACATCGCAGACATTTCAGGTACTCAAACCCTGGAACGACAAAGAAATCTTCTGGGCGATCCGCGCCATTGACGATGCGCTGAACCTCTCCCCGCTCTCCGACGTGGTGGCATGGAGTCCTGTGAGTCGTGAGCCATTTGCGCGAATTGTCGATTTGAGCATCGCAGAAAACGCCCTGACCTGGACAGCGCCGGGCAAGCGTTCGCACGCGGAGAAAACTGATAAAGCAGGCCGCTATGACATCCGTTACGCCGAATATCCTTTGACAGAAGCCGATTGGGATAAAGCTGCGCGTGTTGAAAATGCTCCTGCTCCTGAAACTGCCGGCACGCCCCATAAATTTCTCCTAAATGGAATCCCGGAAGGAAAAAAATTATTTTTTGCGCTGAAAACGCTTGATGAGAGCGGCGCGGCGTCTGAAATTTCAAATGTTGTCGAAGTGTTGATAACAGAACGAAATGCGCCTGAAGCCATCACGGACATCGCCATCGAAGAGTTGACAAAAGAAAGCGTGACGCTGAACTGGACAGCGCCGCAGCAAACGGTCGGAGACAAAAGCGAGACCGTGAGCAAATACGAGGTGCGTTACTCAGTCACGCCGTTGACAGAAGAAACATGGGAGGCCGCTGCTGTTGCGCAGAATGTTCCCGCGCCTGCGTCGCCCAAAACCTTAGAAACCTTTATTTTGAAAAATGCGCCGAAAGATACAGAATATTATGTTGCGGTAAAATCGTTCGATGATCTCGGCAAAGCGTCGCCGCTGTCCAATGTCGTGCGCATTCCGATGTTTGACGCCGTTGCGCCTGCGCCGATTATTGATTTAGCGGTCGAGGACGCCGGAAAAGATTGGGTCAAAATTTCCTGGACAGCCACCGGCGATAACGGCAGCGACGGCCAGGCCGCCAAACAGCTTATTCGGCTCGCGCCAAGCCTGAAAGCGGTCAAAGCGTGGACAGCCGCCACCGATATTGAAAACGACGTCTTTCCGTCGATTTCAGGAACGAAAGACTCATACACGATCACCGGGTTAAACTCGAACGCGACGTATTTTATCGCATTAAAGAGCGCTGATGCGTTCGGCAACGAATCGGAAATCTCGAATATTGTCCGCGCCAAAACGCTCGACAGCATCGCCCCCGGCGCGATCAGCGATCTCCGCATCGCCGCCGAATCCGAAAAAGGCGTGGTGCTGCAATGGACAGCGCCCGGCGAAAATGAGATGGAAGGACAGGCGAAAGCGTATGATCTGCGCTATTCTCAGGAAACGATCACCTCTGAAAATTGGGAACTCCTTCCGCAAAAAGAGAACATGCCAGCGCCGCAGCCAGCAGGTTCCACTGAAAAAATCACGCTGACCGACCTTGAGGCCAATACGAAATATTACGTCGCTGTCGTCGCGCTTGATGCAAGCGGCAATCCGTCGCCGCTTTCCAATACGGTGGAAATCGTCCCCGGCGATACGCTTGCGCCAGAAGGAATTACAACCTTGTGGGCGGAAAATGTGGATAACAATTCCGTCTTTTTAGGCTGGCTCTCTCCCGGCGACGATGAGCTTCACCCGATGCCGAGCCGCTATGAAATCAGGTATTCGCGTGAGCCGTTAAACGAAGACACGTGGAAAGCGGCCAAAGCCGCCTCGGATAGCCCAAAACCGTCGCCGCAGGGCGAAAAAGAGCAATTCCTGCTTTCCGGCCTGCAAAAAAACAGCATGTATTATCTCGGCGTCAAAGCAATTGACGCAGCCGGCAATGTTGCGCCGATTTCGAACGTCGTCCGCATTTTCACCAGCGATGACGTGGTCAAAGATCTGGAAATTCTCGAATTCGACCAGCAGACGGTTACATTGACGTGGACAGCGCCCGGCGGAGCGCTGCCCGAGCACAACCGCATGTATGATATTCGCTACGCCACGACACCCCTGACGGAGGATTCGTGGGAAAACGCCGATCCTGTGCGGAATCTTCCGCATGAAGCCTTGTTAGCGCGAGACCCCGGCCAAAAGGAGCAAGTCACGCTGACCGGTCTGCCGCAGTATGAGCAGGTCTTTTTCGGCGTGCGCGTCTTGACGTCCAGCCCCGACAATCAGGAACAGCGTTCTGTGCTTTCGAATGTCGTGGAGTTGAACCGGCTGGATGTCATCCCTCCGGCGGAAATCACAACGTTGAAAATCAAAGACATGAATGGAGCGCAAGGCGGAATGCACACATTCGAAATCTCCTGGCAGGCAACCGGCGATAATGATTTTGAGGGAGTTGCCGACCGTTACGACATCCGCTATGGCACGACGCAGCCCACAGAAGCCAACTGGGAAAGCTTGACGCCGATTCAGCCCTTGCCTGCGCCGCAATCTGCCGGTTCGTTCATGGAAACAACCGCGCACATCCCCGCCGGAGAGGATACGCTGTATTTCGCGATACGCAGTTATGACGAAGCATTAAACTCCAGCGCCTTATCAAATATCGCGCAATGGGTGCCGGAAGACCCGGTTGCGCCTGCGCCAGTGCAGACGCTTCACGCAGAACGCCTGCAAAACGGCGATATTAAGCTGACCTGGATTGCGCCCGGCGATAATGACCAGCGCGGGACAGCCGCCTTTTACGATATTCGCTACGCCCAAAAGGAAGGCGACGTGAAAAAATGGAACGCCGCGACAGTTGTTCCGAATGAGCCGCTGCCTGAAGCGGCGGGAACAGAGCAAGAGTATATCTTGAAAGGAATGCGTCAGGATGTGGCATGGTATATTGCCCTGAAAACCACTGACGACGCCCGCAATACCTCGCAATTGTCGAATATTGTCATGTTGGAAAAAGCTCCAGTCGCGGCCATTTCGGATTTAACATTCGTCAGCGGCACGGCAAACAGCGTCACGCTGACCTGGACTGCGCCGAGAGATCGCGTGGCGGAACGCGTGCAGAGCTATGACATCCGCTACGCTGAAGATCGCGCGATACTGGAAACCTGGAAGCAGGCGACAGTGGTCAAGCATGAACTAATGCCGCGCCAGTCCGGCGCGGGAGAATCAATCACGTTAGAGCAGTTAGCGCCGAACAAGCGGTATTACGTCGCCATCAAAGCTACGGATCACGCCAAAGAAACATCGCAATTATCGAATATTGCGATTGCGTTTACGGCAGATACCGCTCCGCCCGCCGCTATCAACAATTTATCGGCCTCGAAGGCCGAGTTGAACGCGGTCACAGTGACATGGACGGTCGTGGAAGATGACGCGATTCACGACATTCCGGCCTCATACGAAATTCGATACGCGACAGCGCCGCTTTCTGAAGCAAATTGGAACGCGGCGACGGTAGTGGTGAACGACTTGCAGCCCACCGCGTTAGCGAGCCAGATGGAATACACGATTGGCGGGCTTGAGGAAAGCCACATCTATTATGTCGGCATTCGCGCCAAAGACCTTGCCGGAAACGTCTCGGCCTTGTCGAACACGTTGCTTGCCCGCACGAAAGATCACACGCCGCCGCAAGCAGTGGCAGACCTTCGCGCCTTCTATCCGACGCCGACCAGCGTTCTCTTAAGTTGGACAGCGCCAGCGGATGTCATGAATTTGAGCAGCGACCCGCGCAGCGCAGACCTGCAATCCGGCCTCCCGTTAGAAGAGATGATCATTACCGGCTATGATATTCGCTATCTGAATGCCGCGAATGGCGCGTCGTTGACGGAAGAGAACTGGGAACAGGCGGAAAAAGTGCTAACGCCGCCCGCCCCGCTCGCGCCGGGAACTGCCGAGCAATTTGCAGTGAGAAATTTAGCCGCGGATCAAGCGTATATTTTCGCAATTCGGGCGATTGACAGCAGCGGCAATGTGTCGGCCATTTCCAATCTTGCCGCAGAAACCACGCTGCCCGCTGATTTCGCCGCGCCGGTCACCACAGCGCGGATTCTCGCGGAGAGCGACGCGCTTGGCTGGCGTCTGATTCAGGGACAGAACGCCGGTCAACTACAGGCAGATGCGTCGGGCAGCGTGATGCTACAAGCGAACGGCGAACGCAAAATGCCTGGAAAATCGGCAATGACAGCGGTATATCCAGCGACGAACGAAGATGTAAGCGTGCCGCAAGGCGAACTGCAATTTACGGTGAAAGCCACCGAACCGTTCTTTATTTGCGCGAAAGTGAATGCGTTGGAAAGCCGCGAAATTTTCAATCTCTGCTATGCGAATCAGCAAGCGACGACTGCCGCGCCAGACGCTCAAAATGCTGACGCCGTTGTTCAGACAATTACGAAGACGCCACGCATGCGCCTTGAAAATTATATCTTTTTCCCGCTCGATGACGTGGCGCTTGACAATCAATGGCACGACATCCGGCGCGATTTAACAAAAGACTTGATGGAAGGCGCGGGGCAGGCGTATGGCTCATCGTCGCGCTTCTACGTGCGCGGAACGGATGTGTCGGTGCGCGGACTCGTGGTCGAAGGCGTGTTGTTTACGTCGTTGACCGATTTCGAAGAGCGACTGAATCCGTTAGAAAACGGCTGGAAATTGCATTTCGGCACAGGCGCGGTGGAACTGCTGCAAGAACCGCTGACCAGCGATCCGGGTGCGATAGGCGCTGAACGACAAGGCGGACAAAACAACGGAGCAAGCCAGATTCAAAATTATGTCATCACCGGCATCAAGCCGCGTGGACTTCAAGGCGTGGTAAGCACGAACTTCTATCTTCATGCGCAGTCAGCGGATTCCACGAATCTTGTGCTGACGTATCCACAGTCGGGCATGGTGCAGGTGTCGGAAAAACCGTATTTTCTTGCGGATGTCAAAGCCGGATCGGAGTTCAAGCTGATACTGAAAGTGCTGACGAAAGATAACCGGGAAGTGTATGTCGGGTATCTGCCAGAAACAGTGCTTCAGACAACGGCAGCCTCATCCGGGAATTACTTCTATTTCCCATTGAATGCCGTGTCGCGCAACAACGGCTGGATGCAGGTTGTCGCTGATTTAGCCGGAGATTTGCGAAAACACCAGATCGAATATGCCGCGACCACCTGGCTGTCGTTTCATGGGCAAGAAATCAGCCTTGATAATCTCGGATTCAGTACTGGCGTGTTAAAAAATCTTCTGAAATAAGCGCCACAGCGTTTCAATCTCAAATGAATCAACGACAGGGATTAGGAGAGGATTCCTAATCCCTGTGTTTTTGTCAAAATTCCGGTTATAAATGCGAGCGTTGATAAGTGATACCAATTGCGTTTTCGTTGTGTAAGGAGTGCGGCGAAGTCGCCGCGATACGCCGACGACGGCGCAGTCCTCACTCGCAGACCTCACAGGTTAAAAAAAACCTGTGAGGTCTTAAAATGTGCAGTTGTTAAGAAAGGAATCAGGTAGGCATGTCTGGAAATATCTCGGTGATCATTCACGGCCATTTTTATCAACCTCCGCGAGAAAATCCCTGGACGCAGAAAATTCCGCTTCAGGAAAATGCGCGTCCGCATCACGATTGGAACGAGCGGATTACGGCAGAATGCTATAATCCGAATACGCGCTCGCGCGTCATTGATCCGCAAGGCAAAATCGTTTCTGTCGTCAATAATTTTGCGCATTTCAATTTTAATATCGGCCCCACGCTGTTTTCCTGGCTTGAGCAGCATCATCCCGATACCTATCGTCGGATTCTCGAAGCCGACCGGCGCAGCGTGGAGCAGTTTAACGGGCATGGCAACGCCATTGCGCAAGTGTATAATCACATTATTCTTCCGTTAGCCAATCGGCGCGATAAATTGACGCAAATCCGCTGGGGCATCCGGGAATTTCAGCACCGCTTCAAACGCAAGCCCGAAGCGATCTGGCTGGCGGAAACCGCGATCAATCAGGAAACGATTGAATGCCTGATTGACGAAGGCATGAATTACGTGATTCTCGCGCCGACGCAGGCGCAGCGCATCCGGCGAATGGATGAGCAGGGCGGCTGGCGCGACGTAAGTCAGAATTCGATTGATACACGGCAGCCGTACCGCCTGTTTTCGCACCAGATAGACGCGCCTTCCCGACGCGATGCGCTGCGCCGGGAATCAGCGTCATTCCAACGCCCGGTGCGCAGGCTCGAACTATTCGCCCGATTTCGCGAACGATTGTCGCTGCCATTAAAAAAGCGAGTCCGGCATCGGTGGCAGAATCTCGCCTGTCTGCGGCAGCGGCAGCCCGTCGCGCAACGCAAGAAGGCGTGCCGCCAGTACATAGACGCCTTTTTTTATGATGGCGCATTAGCGGCGGAAGTGAGTTTTCAGCATCTTTTGCAAAACGCGAAAAACTTTGCGCAGCGCGTGCGCAACGCGGCGGGGCATGGCTGGAATGCGCCGCCGCTCGTGCATTTTGCGACCGATGGCGAGGTGTACGGCCACCATGAAGCCTTTGCCGATATGTGCGTCGCTCATGCCGTTTTGCACGAGTTTCCCTCGCTCGGCATCGAATTGACGAATTATGGGCAATTCCTGGCGCAGTATCCGCCGACGATGGAGGTTGAACTGAAACGCGGCGGCCAGGCCGACGAAGGCACGGCCTGGAGTTGTTCGCATGGCGTGGGGCGCTGGTATCGAAGCTGCGGCTGTCAGATCGGCAATATGCCGGGCTGGACGCAGCAATGGCGGACGCCGCTTCGAAACGGACTGGATCGCTTGCGCGACACGCTGGCGGAGATGTTTGAATTGTATCTCGCACGCTTGCTGCGCGATCCCTGGAAAGCGCGTGATAATTATATCGAATGTTTATTGACTCCGTCATCACGGACGGTTGACAGTTTTTTGGCGCGTTATCAGACTCATCCGCTGAGCGACGAGGCGCAGTCCTTAGTGCTGCGCTGCATGGAAGCGCAAAAATATATGATGTTTGCCTATACAAGCTGCGCCTGGTTTTTCGACGACCTCTCCGGCATCGAAGTCCGCCAGAATTTGCGTTATGCCGCCAGAGCGATTCAATTGATGGACGACCTGTTTCCATATTTTGCCGCGCACCATCCCGACCCGGCGCGACGCGGCCTGCTGAAAAACAAGCGGCTGGAAGATTTCTTGACGGACGAGCTGCTTCATGCTCGGAGCAACGTTCCCGGCGTCGGCAACGGAAAAGATGTGTATTGGAAATATATCAAGCCCGAAATTTTTACGCCCGAACATGCCGCGAATCATTTCCTGTTAGAGCAATTGTTAGAGCGCGTCTATCAAACCGCTTCCACGCTGCATCGACCTGACGAAATGCTCAACGACGGGCAGCATGAACGTCAGGTGTATCTGTATCAGGTGCGCTGCCAGCAATCGCTGCTTGCGGACAACTGCCAGCTGCCGTTTGCCCGGAACGCCGCCCCCCAGAGTCTGCCGCATCATTTGACGCAGACCGACCATCATGCGCAGCAGCATACGGTGTGCAGCGGCATGGTGGAAGTGTGCGATACGACGACGCGCCAACGCTGGACGATGCTTTCTATCGGTTTCATGCGGCAAAGCGATCAGCCGATCTCCTACCTGAAACGCATGGAAACGCCGTCCGATTGGGAGCATTTCAAGGCGTTTCTGCTGCCATATTTTTCGCAGCAGGGCGTTGACGGGTTAGATCGGTTCGAACAGGCGCTTCAGGCGCAAGGGTTCACGCGGTACGGCTTTCATGATTTATACTGGGAAGATCGCGAACGTTTCTTTTATCAAATGGTGCAGCATGGCGTTCATCGCCTGGAAACGCATCTCCACGCGATTTATGAAGACAGCCGCCGTTTCTTAGCCGGGTTAACGGCGCTGCACGTCGGCATCCCGGAAGAACTGCGTCAGCCGATTGAATTTGCGCTCTCCTACCGGCTGCGGAGGGAAACCGAAAAGTTGTCGAATACACAGGATGGCCTGTCGCCGACGCGCCTGAGCGCAGAGTTAGAAGAATTGCTGCGCCTGAGCGCCACGCATCATATTACGCTTGATAAAACGCTGCTGCAACGCCGCTTAAGCGAGGCATTAGACGCGTATGTCAGCAGTCTGGGCACACAGATCCACTCATGTGCGTCATCGCCGCATCTTTTAGAAAATTCTGCCGCATGTGATCAGAGTATTGATTGCATTCAGGAAACCATCGGATTGCTTGCAAAAAGCCGAGAATTCGGCTTATCGCTCAATACGACGGAAGCGCAAAATCGAACATTCGAAATTTTTCAGGAGAATCTGTTGCCATTTCTTTCGTCATATTATAAACAGGGGGGTCGAATTTTTCGACGTTATCCAGAATTGATTTCAGCCTATTTATCGCTGCTCGACCAGTTGAATTTCAATACGGGCGAGTATAAAGCCCGCTTGAAGTCATCGCAACCGTAAGCAGTCTCAGTCAGGCGAGAGAACAGCGCGGTCAGGCCGCGCGTTCAGATCATTGCAGAAAAAGGGTCTTTCGAATGTTGAGGCATTTTACAGGCGGAGATGCGCCATCGACGCAAACCGATGCGTGATGTGCTTCGAACATTTGGAAAGCGTTGATATATGACAGGAAAAATCGTTGACGCTGAGTTTGTCTGTACCGTGCTGCAAGAACAGGGCTTGTTGAATAGCGATCAGGCTCAGGATATTCTTCTTCAGGAAGAGAAACATCGGCGGCTGCTTCAGACCAAATTGGCGCAGGACGCGAAAAACAGCGGCGCTCAGCGCCAACCCGGAGACGACGACATTTCGGTCGTGGACGTGATCAGTTTCATGCGCCTGCGCCCCGCCAATAACGACCGCGAAATGCTGACCGAAGAAATGATCATGAAAGCATTGGCAGTCTATTGGAAATTGCCGTTTACCAGGCTTGATCCGCTAAAATTGAAACTCGAAGTCGTCACGTCGAAAATTTCCGAACCGTTTGCCGTCAAGCATTTAGTCGTGCCGATTCAACTCGATGAAGAAAAAGAATTGATGACCGTTGCGGTCGTGAATCCCTGGGATGTCGAAGCGCTCGAAACCGTACGCCGAGTCGCGGGAATGAAAGTGCAGCCGATCATCAGCACGAAAAGCGACATTCTCAAGATTATTCGCGAATTTCATGGCTTCCGCACCTCCGTCAAAGCGGCGGAGCGCACGATGGCGGATCGCATCAGTTTCAACAGCTTGGAACAATACACGGATGTCAACGTCCGCTATACCGATAAGCACATCATCAACGCCGTCAACCTCTTTTTCAATTACGCCTTCGAGCAGCGCGCCAGCGATATTCACATCGAGCCGAAACACTCATACAGCCAGATTCGCATACGGATTGACGGCATTCTGCATAATATCCATCGCATGTCGCGCACGGTCAACGCGGCGGTCTGTTCGCGCATCAAAATGCTCGCCCGCATGGACATTTCCGAAAAGCGCAAGCCGCAGGACGGACGCATCAAAACCCGATTTCAAGGCCGCGATGTCGAACTCCGCGTCTCGACGATGCCTGTCGCGTATGACGAAAAAATCGTTATTCGTATCCTGGATCGCGGCTCATTGGTGCAAGACATCAAACATGTCGGCTTCACCGCTGAAGAAGAGCAGCAGTATCTCTCCTTCATTTCCAAATCGAACGGTATTATTCTGATTACCGGCCCGACTGGCAGCGGCAAAACGACCACGCTCTATTCGACGCTCGACAAACTCTCCTCCGAAGAGATCAACATCATGACGATTGAAGACCCGATAGAAATGATCCATGAGGATGTGAATCAGATCGCCGTGCGTTCATCTGTTGGCCTGACGTTTGGCACGGCGCTGCGCAACATCGTCCGCCAGGACCCGGATGTCATCATGGTCGGTGAAATCCGCGATCATGAAACCGTCGAAAATGCCATTCACGCCGCCTTGACCGGGCATCTGGTGTTAAGCACGCTCCATACGAACGACGCGCCCTCGGCGATTGCGCGGTTGGTGGATATGGGCGCAGAGCCGTTTTTGGTAGAATCCACGCTGATTGCCGTGTTAGCGCAACGTTTGGTGCGCATCATCTGCGATGTCTGCGGAGAAGATTACACGCCGACCGATCAGGATTTAGCGCCGGTCGGCATCACGACGGCAGACCTGAACGGCGGACAGTTGCGCCGGGGCGCAGGCTGTTCCAAATGCCGCAATACCGGCTACTATGGCCGCAGCGCGATTTTCGAAATCATGCCGGTCAGTCCGATGATTCGCCAATTAATTCATCGTAATGCTGGCTCGCAAGATATTCAGGCGCAAGCGATTAAAGAAGGGATGCACACGCTCTGGCAAAGTGGCGTCAAAAAGCTGATCAGCGGCCAGACAACGATTGCAGAAGTCGTCCGCGTCACCGG
>CAZMEO010000023.1:0-9163 GCA_964565315.1 uncultured Candidatus Moduliflexus sp.
AGGCGGATGATCGCGCCAAAACGCTGCTCGCTCAGATGGCCGGGATTCGCGGCTTGCTCGCAGCGCACGACATTACGCGAGAACCGCGCTATCGCGAGGCGGCGTTTGCGGTGTATGATTTTGCGGAGAAAGCGCTCTGGAACGATGATTTGGAGATTTACAAAGACCGCGAAGAGCGCGGACGGTACGCCTATACGCCGTTTGATCTCGGCGCGACGACCGGCGCGCTGCGGGAATTGATCTATCATGCCGAAACAACGGCGCAAACGCTGGAAATGACGACGCGGATGAAGCGCTTTGTCAAACAGATCGCGAAACATGCCGGGCTGCAATTGAGCGAGGTCATGACTGGCGGCGAGCGCTATTTGCTGCCGGTGGAGCAGGTCGGCGCAATCAGGACGGCGCAAGCGTTAGATAGTCCGTTCGGGCTTGCGCCAGTCTTCGGCGCGGAAATTGCGTTGAATCGCGACGCGCTTACCGCGCTGCATGCGAAACGTCCGACCGATTCGTGCGAGCAGGCGCAGGGTTCGATGCGCAGCGTCTATTATTTGACGGACATCGGCATGTATGCGGCCTCAGAGTTCGGTTTGAACGCGGCACCGCTGCCGAAAGCAAGCGGGAAGGGCGACGCGGAGCAGTTCGGCGAGCGCAACCGCAATCCTGAATTGCTGAATGTCGGCGCATTGGAGCGGACAGCGCAAAAAGCGGCGGATTTCTCGGACGCGAACCTTGTGCATATTCAGACAAAATCGGGGCTGGGCGTGGCGTTGACATACGCGCCGTTGATTCAGCAGCAGGCTAAAGCTCAAGGGATCGAGCCGGAAGTGGTTGTCGAAAAACTGTTGGCGCAGTACGCCGAATTGACAGGGCTTGACGCCATTCCCGAAGGGCTGCTGCCGATTTTCATCGAATTCGAGGGCGGCGTGCCGGAAATCGAATATGGCAAAGAGACGGAACGCTGGCTCGAATCCGGCATGGATCGGACAATCACGCCGTCGGCGTTAGGGCAGACGCTGCGGCGGCAGGTGATGTGGCTCAGGGCGGCGCTCTCGGCGCGGCATGATGACGCGAATCGCATCACGGCAGACGGGCAGTTTATCGGGCGCAACGCGGAAGAAGGCTTCATCGGCCTGTTGATTGCGCAGGAAACGGCCAATAAGATCGTCTTCCTATATAACACGATGCGGAAGCCGATAGAGGGCGAAAAGGGGACGTATTTCCCGCATCGCCTCGACATCGAGTTCGACGGCGACGCGCCGAAAGCGTATCGCGTTGTTGACGGCGACAGCGTTTTGTTTGACCAGATGTCGCTGCTGTGGGGCATCAGCGAATTTTATGGGATGCTGCGCTCGAAAGGCGACGCGCCATACAGCACGCTGTTCGGGAAAGATCGGCTGATTTCCGGCAAATACGAGGAAATGGCGCGGGAATTGACCGCGCTGCTGTTGAAAAATCTCGCGCGGTTCCATTGGAATGCGGCGCACGGCACGTTCTACGAAGTCTATTCGATGAAACGCGCAAAAGACGCACCGCAGGAACAGGTGATTTCAACGCCGCAGATTGCGATGAGCGCGATTGCGTTAGAAAGCGTCATCCGCAATTTCGGCGCGGAGGCGAAGGTGTCGAAACAGGCGGCGGCGCTGCTGACGGCGCAGGTCGAATTCCTCTCTCGCTCGCTGTATCGGGCGGAAGATGGCGCGGTGTTTAATGGCGCGAGCCTGGCGAAGGACGAGGTGAAACCGTTTAGCGGGCTGAAGACGCTGTTGGCGCAATCGTCGGCGGTGCGGAGTTTCTTAATTGCGTATCGCCTGACGAAGAACGACGCGTATCTCGCGGCGGCAACGCGCTCGTTCGAGTTCCTTGACCGCGCGTTCTGGGATGCGCAGCTTGATGTGTATAAAAGCGCAAGCGGGCAGTATCAATATACGCCGCTGAATGTGGCGATGACGGTCGGCGCGTTCCGTGAATTATTAGCGGTTGACCGGACGGCGTTCATCGAGCGGCTGAATGAGCATTTTGCGCGATTCTTCGACAGCGTGGTGGAGCGCATCGGGATGCAGCTTTCGGAACAGCAGCATGTCCTTGAATTGGCAGTTGAGCCGAAGACGCTCGCGCCGGTGTTTGCGTCCGATTTGACGATTCAGCCGGTCGGCAGCGCAGCGGATATGAATGTGCCGCAGGCGGGCGCAACGCTGCGCTATGTAATGACGGTGGCGGAAGAGCATCTCCCGTGCGACGGCGATGAGGCGTATGTCGAAGATGCGCTGCCGGAGAATGTCACGTTCGCGCGGAGCGTGCCTGCGCCGGTTTCGATCAATGACCGCGTTATCAGGTGGCGCGTCGGCGACCTCTCGCCCGACCGCGACGGCCTCTATCGGATTCTCGTTGAGGTGCGGGTCAACGCGCCGACGATGATGAGATCGCTCAGGCTGGATGAATATGATATGAGCGCAGAGGCCGATCAACGCGTCAAAAATTGCGCGTCATTCCAGTGCAGCGGTCAGGCCGGCGATGTTCCGCTGGATTCTGCCTGCGTTGAGGATCGGCTGAACGAGCCGCAGCTTGGCATTGAAAAAACGCTGAAGTCGGTGACGGCTGAACCGGGCAAAGAGGCGGAGTTCGAAGTCGTGATTACCAACCTGAGCAAGGTCACGGCCTACACATTA
The DNA here is from genome assembly GCA_964565315.1 of uncultured Candidatus Moduliflexus sp. Lineage (GTDB taxonomy): Bacteria > Moduliflexota > Moduliflexia > Moduliflexales > Moduliflexaceae > Moduliflexus. The sequence goes on from CAZMEO010000023.1 coordinate 2,667, forward strand.
GTCGTGGAAGACATGAATCCGGCGGGATTTATCTATGTGCCGGATTCCGTCAGAAGCTCGGATGTGCCGGAAATACAGACTGACGATGCCGAACCGCTGGTCTGGGTTTTGGAAGACCTTGAACCGGGCAAGCGCATCCGCTTGACGTATCGGGTGGTTCTGGATGCCGGCCTGAAAGCCGGATCGTATTCGGGAGAGGTCAAAGTTCACGCGCTGGATCGCGCAGGTTTCCCGTTCGAGTCGAATGCGTTCGAATTCAATGTGGATGTCCAACGCGACGTGGTGCTTCAGGTGTCGCAGCAACTCGGCGAGCCGCCATCTGAGCAGGCGCTTCAGGCGGGGCAGGCGCTTCCGCTTATCACCGCTATCGAAAACGTCGGCTCGGATGGGCTGCTTGACGTGTCGGTCGTGGTGACGCTGCCCGACGGCTTGCGGGCTGTGCCGCAGACCAGCCGCTTAAACGGCGTGGCGATTGGCGAGCCGGAACGCGCGGAAAATTCGTTTGTCTGGAAAATCGGCGAATTGCCGCCAGGCGTGAAGAAAACGATGCAGTGCGACGTGATTGGCGACCTCGCCGGGGCGTTTAAGATTTCAACGGTCATTCGCGGCGTGACCGATGCGAACGCCTCGTATGAAAGCAAGACACATCACCTGATGGGTGAGGTTGTCAAATAGAACATCTATTGAAATGGCGACGCGCCAACGGCCTGGATGGGATGTTGGCGCGTTTTTGCATCTATTGGGCGCGAATCCCTGTGTTGAAGGCGGCTCAGGAAATTTCTCGGTTTTCTCGCTATTTTTCCTTGACAGTCCCTCCTTTTTCCCACCTGTTGAGGGTTGACGTTTTTGCGGCTGGTTGTTCCGCGAATCATAGGCATGGCGAGGAGGGGTGACGCGGCGTAATGGCAGATGTGTGCGGGATATGTCGAGGCACGGGATGGCGCTTAAAAGAACAAGACGGCATTGAGTTTGCCGAGCGCTGTTCGTGTGTGAAAACCCGCGAAAAACGGACATGCCTTCAGCAGGCGCATATTCCCAAACGTTATGAAGAGTGTTCCTTTGACAATTTTTTATTGCAGTTGTGTTCGGAATCTCAGCGAGCCGCGCGACAGACAGTTGAGAGTTTTGTCCGCTTGTATCCTGCGGTGGCGACGACCGGTTTTTTGCTGATGGGCCCGCCGGGAAGCGGCAAAACGCATTTGGCGGTGGCGGCGATTAGATTCTTAATGCAGGAAAAAAACGTCGGATGCCTGTTTTATGATTTTCGTGAGCTTCTCAAAACGCTGCAAAGTTCGTATTCAAAGGATGCCGAATTTTCCGAAATGAGCGTGCTGCACCCTGTCTTGCGCACGGAAGCGCTCTTGCTTGATGAATTGGGCGCGAAAAAAATGACTCCCTGGCTGGAGGATATTCTGTCGTATATTTTGAATTATCGGTATAATGAAAAATTAAGCACGTTTATTACGACGAATTGGATGGATGAAGAATTGCTGGATACCTCGCGCATGTCGAATCATGCGAAAGAAGAAACCTTAGATGCGCGGATCGGCGAACGATTGCGATCCCGGTTGTATGAAATGTGCGAAACCATCCAGATTCACCCCTCAAGTTTGGATTATCGCAAAATTCTTCATGCGCGGAATAAAACCCGAAATTTACATGCGTTATAGGTTCGTTGTCATTGGAGGTTTCTTCTGTAAGAACGAACGGCGAACATGCTGCCGTATAAAATTTTTCAAGGAAAGCAGCAGGAGAACGTATTTTTATCTTGACAACAGTTGAAAGATTGGGTAATGATTATGAATATTTAGCTATTCTATGAAACATCTCGCCAGTCCATGCGGAACAATGACGTATCAAACGGCGTTAAAGGGGTGTGTGAAGGAGGTTTTCCATGGTCATTCCTAAAGGGAAAGTTGTTCATGAGGATTTAAGTACCTCATATACGAATATTCACGAATTATTGAGCGATCTCCGTCAAAATAGTTTTACCGGATACTGTCAGGTCAATTTTTGGGAATATCGAGGCACGTTATTTCTTGATCGCGGGCGCATTATCAATGCGTGTGAAGAAATTGGCACGGAACAGAATATCGGCGACCGGGCGATTAAAAGCATCTTGAATAAAGCGTCTCAAAAAGATGGCACGGTCAGCGTTTTTCAACTACAGGATGAAATGGTCGCGACGTTGGCGAGCGTGCTCAATAGCAAAGTCAAATACAAAGACTTGACGACGGAATTGACCAGCCTGGAAAAATTGATTTCGAAGCTGAAAAAAGAAGAGCACTCGGGCTACGTGGAAGTGCTATTGAACAGTGATAGCGGCGACGGGTGTATTTATTTTCAGGATGGCCGCGCGATGGAAAGCGTGTTTCGCGCTGCCGATGGCGAAATGATTTCCGGGCCAAGCGGATTCAAGAAGATTCTCGGACTCAGCACGGAAGTCGGCGCGGTGTTTAATGTGTTCGAATCCGACATGTCTTCCATCATCGTTGATAATTCGGTGACGGATGAGGTGCTTCGCGTGTTTCAAGATGCCGTTTCCGCGATTGAAGACGCCGTTGACGCGAAACTCGGCGCTGGAAAATTTATGGATGACTTCAAGCGAATTATCGCCACGAATGCGAATAAGTACCTTTTCCTTGATCCCTTCGCCGGAGAATTTTCCTATAAAGACAAAACAATCAAGTTCGAAGGCGAAACCACGCTTGAAGATTTTACCAGCGGTTTAGCCGACGTGATTACCCAGGTCGTTGAGTTGTTCGGGCAGAAAGACAATAGTTTGCTGGACGCCATTTTTCTGAAAGTTCAGTCAGTCAAGGAACGCCATTTACCTGTGATTGAACGCTTAAAATTGGACATGAAGATTCCCTCGGCCTTCGGAGATCGCACCGTTTCAGAGACAGAGCATAAAGAAGACGACTCGAAAGAAGCCAAGGGGAAACGTCGTTTCTGGCCGTTCGGAGGCAAAAAATCTTCAGAAGACGCCTGAGCGCAAGCCGTTGTCGGTCTTCCAGATCACTGAACATTTCCGATTATTAATCAGAGCGAATCCATCGTCGAAAGTGAAGGTGTTGGATGTTAGAAAAGATGAAGAGTTTAAGTTTACGCTGGAAATTCGGCGTTGTTATGCTGGCAGCGTTGCTGGTGATGGTCGTTGTCTTGTATTTTACGCTGCAATTATTTTTGAAACGCGAGTTTGCCGCTCTCTATGGAGACCCAGCGACCAAAGGGTTGTTTATCGCCGAGTTGCTGCTGAGCGATGTCAAGCCGATCATTGACAAAGATATTGATTCTCAAAAATTGGAAGTGAGCGTCAAGGCATATAAAACGCTGTATGGCGTGTATGGCATTCGGTACATCTTTCTGCTTGACGAAAACAAACAGGTGATTGTTGACAGCGAAGAAAAACCGATTGCGCAATCCTTGATTGACGCGAACCCGATGACTGACGAGAACAAATCATGCATGTCATATTCTTCAACCAATAAGCAGACCGGACAAAAATATACCTGGCATGATTGTGCGCTCGCCGTGAAATTGCCGAGTGACGCGCAAGGACATTTGCGCGTGATTACGCTGGAGCATTTTGCGGATTCTCCTGTGTGGAAAAACATCGCGGATCAACACGCCAGCGGAGTATTAACCCCGTTAGTGATTTTAGCACTTTTACTCAGTATTTTGTTGACAGTCCTCTTGACTTTAGCCTTCTGGTATTTGATTCTGCGACGAGTCACAACAATTACCCAAGCAGTGGAACGGATGAGTCTTGGAGAATTAGTCGGCGCCGTGCAAATTCAGAGTCAGGATGAATTAGGGACGTTAGAAGAAACATTAGACCGGATGGGGGCGAACTTAAAGGATGCCTTCGACCGGATTAAACGGCGAAAATAAGCGTACACGCTTGGCGTATTCGGACATGCAAGCGGATGTAAGTTCGTAGGTTTTTTTTGTGGAGATTGGATGTTATGGCGCAAACCAAAATAGACGGGAGTAAGGCAATCATTTTTAATGCTGCCCAATATGAAGGCATCAAAAAATATTTAGGGGAACTTTATTCGAAGACTCGCGCAAAGGCTGTTCTGTATGCTGACATGGCCGGGCAGATTATCGGCGAACGCGGCGATACTGGCGAAATGAATACCACAGTCTTATCAGCGTTAGCGGCAGGCGATTTTGCGGCAACCGCTGAAATTGCGAAGCTCGTCGGAGAAGGCGACCGCTTCAAGCTTCATTTTCATGAAGGCGAAAATAAAAATGTCTATCTGACAAACGTCGGAAATCAATTTTTTCTTATTATTATTTTTGATGCCAGCGTTGCCTTAGGGATGGTGCGGGTCTATACGAAAAAAGCTGTTGAATCGCTGCTCTCGGTCATTGCGGAAGCGGAATCGAATGTGGGAACGGCTGCTGAAGATATGATTGATGATGATTTTGGCCGCTTGTTAGCAGATGAGTTAGATGGAGCGTTTCGGGATTAGGTGTACCGTCGCCAGAACAAACGAAAAAGTGAGTGATTTATGTATATAAATTGGGCGTTACAGCAGATCAATTTGAAAATCGTTTATTATGGCCCTGGTGTCAGCGGGAAAACTACGAATTTACTGTATATTCATTCAAAAGTGGCTGCTGATTTAAAGGGGGAATTAGTCTCTCTGCAAACGCAAGAAGACCGTACGATCTTCTTTGACTTTCTTCAACTCGAAGTTGGAAAAATTAAAGGCAAAAAACCGAAATTCAATTTATACACCGTCCCCGGACAGGTGTATTACGCGTATAGCCGCAAAGTCATTCTGAACGGCGTGGATGGCGTCGTCTTTGTGGCGGATTCTCAATTTGATCGTCTGGAAGCAAACCTTGAAACGCTGAACGATTTAGAGAACAATCTTCGGCAAGATGGGCATAAAATGGATGAATTTCCCTGGGTGATTCAATATAATAAACGAGACCTCCCCAACGTCGCCCCGATTCAATATCTTCAATTAAAATTGAATAAATATAATGTCCCTTATTTCGAAGCGGTTTCAACGCAAGGCACGGGAGTCTTTGAAACATTGAAGGCCGTGATTAACCTGGTCGTGGCAAACGTGAAGAAAAAATTATAGCGCGAGAAAAATTCTCCTTCTCCGCAAGCAAGGCAGCGCCAGCCGCCGGGATCTTATCCCGGCGGCCAGTTCATTTTTCGTCCTCCTAAAAGATGCGCATGAAGATGATAGACCGTTTGCCCTCCATGAGACCCGCAGTTCAAAACAACGCGAAACCCGCTGTATTCAACCTGTTTCATGACCGCGATCTGCTGCGTGACGAGAAAGATGTGTTGGAGGATTTCCATCTCATTCTCTTTTAATTCCATCAGCGTATTGATATGCCGCTTGGGCACTAACAGAATATGTACCGGCGCTTGAGGATCGATATCTTCGAATGCAATGACCTCATCATCCTCGAATACAACCGTTGAGGCAATTTCATGATTCGCAATCTGACAAAAGATGCAATCCTGCATAGCGTATCCTTTTCTCAACAAAAATAGAGATGTTGACGTATAAAGTTGACAACGTCGAAAACATATTATAGGCTTGCTCATGTATGTAACGACTTTTGTCAATCTATTCTTAGAAAACAATACCTCATTCTTGCCCGGAGCGTCTATATGACAAAAGCAGATTTGGTAGAAAAAATTGCGGAACAAGTTTCGCTTTCGAAAAAAGAGAGCGAGATGGTCGTAAATACCGTGTTTCAAAGTATTATTGACGCATTAACCAGAGGCGACAAAGTCGAATTACGCGGCTTTGGAAGCTTTCGAACGCGCCAGCGAAATTCCCGAACCGGGCGCAACCCGAAAACTGGAGATAAAGTCAGCGTCCCAACCAAAAGCGTCCCGTTCTTTAAGCCGGGCAAGCAGTTGAAAAAATTAGTCAATGAATAGAATTACTCTTTTTTCTTGATGCGATTGGCCGATGAAAGAATATCCATCAGGATGTCTTCATCTGTCGGTTCTTGCGCTTGTTTATATTTCTCGAAAATCACGCCGCACCGCTTGCACCGATACGACGTGGCCTGTTCATAGCTGCATTTGGGGCAGACGAGCATTGATTCCTGCTTGATCGTGTAACGTTCTGTTTTCACCTCTTTCAGCCGTTGTTCCAGAATTCCTTCGACATACGAGAACGACATGCTCAATTTTTCGACGACCGTTTGCAGCACATGTCGTTCTTTATCCGTGACTTTACCATCAGCCACGACCGCCTGAATCAAAAAGTAGAGCAAGCGTTTTTTATCGGCGTCCTCATCGGGCAAGTGAATCCTCCCTTTGCCTTGTTTAATTCGAAGAAGTGCCTTTTGTTGAACGTCCGGAGAAACTTCCAGGCGTTGACACAATTCGGTAAAAAACTGGATTTCCCATTTATTCAGGCTTCCATCTAACGCTAAAACAGATAACACAGAATCAATTATATCATCATTTTTCATAACGTCCTGATAGAGCAATCCTTTTCTGA
>CAZMEO010000023.1:9263-22410 GCA_964565315.1 uncultured Candidatus Moduliflexus sp.
CAACGGTGATTGTAAAAAAGCCCTGTCACGGTTTGAAACCGTAACAGGGCTGAATCCTCTATTCATCCGGTGTCGCAGCGCTGCTCTCAAGGAACATGCGCCCTTCTGGAGTAATTCGAAGGAACTGGTGCGAATCTTTCCAGGCCGGAAGAATGCACAATTTTTGGGTAGGCTCGCCGATCTGACGTTCAAGACTGCGTTCTTGATGAAAATGACCTAAGACGATCATATCAATGCCTTGCGACCAAAGGGAGTGCGCATATTCACCACATTCGACGGCAGGAAACCTGGATTTATAACGCGCATTCGTGCCGCGAAGATGCGCTTCAATGCCGTTCGCAAGCCGAAGCGCCATCGCTTGCGGCATGGCGTCGAATATGGCAAACAGCCACGCATTCCTTGATAATCTGCGCCAACTTCGATACGACCAGTCATGAATATTGACGAGGTCGCCGTGCGAGAAATACCATTGCTTCCCCGCAATTTCAGTTCGAATCCCTTCGGAGGAGATCACATCGAACGGCGCATGCAAAAACTGCCGCGCTAAAAAATAATCGCGATTCCCTTCGATATAGATGAGGCGAATTCCCTGTTCTTTCAACGTCGTCAGGATGCGAACCACTGTGGAATGGCACGGGAGGGTCATCTTCGATGTGCCGATCCAGAGATTGAAGATATCCCCTAATAACACAAGATCAGCGATCTTCTGCTTGCGGAGAGATTCAAGGAGGGACACAAAACAGCGTAATTGTGCATTGACTCCATCCAAATGGGCATCTGCGATAACAATCGTGTCTCCGGGATTCATGGAATGACAACAACTCAGGACTGACGCAACATTCAACAATCATCAGTCCTGAGTCAATCGAACTCGATCTCCTGAGGGCTCAATTGGATGAAGAGGTTTCCGAAGGATTGCGACTGGCGTCGGCCTTATATTCTGGCCGATAAAAATCTGTCAAAAGAAGGCCGATTTGATTCTGGACTTTCTTGACTTCGTAGCCGCCGCTTTTATAGCCGTTCATCATAATCGAAAACGCAAAAATTTCGTTATCTTGCGACGCCGCATAGCCCGACAGACAGGAAACGCTGTTGATTGCGCCGGTTTTGGCTCGCAGCCGCCGTTCCGCGTCTCGCATCCGCCGCTGAAGCGTGCCATCCACGCCCGCAATGGCTAAGGAGGCCAAATATTCGGAGCGCACGGCAAAATCATCATGCATATAGCGCAGCAGCGTCACGAGTTGCTGCGGTGAAACGCGATTATTGCGCGACAGCCCGGAACCGTTTTCTAAAACATACGCATCCTGGGGGATATCAAGCTCAGCTAAAAACGCCTGAATTGCTTGAATCCCTTTTTGCGTCGTGCCTGGAGCGCCGAACTCTTCAGCGCCTAATGTTTTTAAGAGTTGTTCAGCGACGAAATTATCGCTGGCTTTATTGGCTTCGGCGATGATGCTCGAAAGCGGCTCGGATTCGTAAGTGGCAAGAAGCGATGATTTTTTGGAAACCGCGTCAAGCGCCACTGTCCCGCTCACCGTAATGCCGATCTGCTCAAGCGCGTTCTTAAATGAGGTCGTGGCGAATAATGAGGGGTTGTTGACGTGAACCGCCGCTGATACGCCATACGACGATTTGGCGGAGACTTTTCCCTGGACGATCAGCGTTTCTTCCTGCGTTGATTCTTCGGACGGCAAAAATGACGCATAGACCCGGTTGGAACCCAGCGTCACGGCCTTGTTTTTAATCGTGATGTACGACGTCGGCGGTTCGAGGATGACCTGCGGCGCTAAGCCGGAACGATGAGCAGGTTTGATGCGGAGCGTCACCGAATTTTTATTCAGGGATAACGCGCTGATTTTGCTGGAATAGACTTGTTTGAAATCGTGCCACCCGGAAAATTCGCGCTCGTCGTCGAAAAACGTATCATCGCCGATCACATCCCCGGCAATCGAGCGAATGCCGAGATTATACACATCCTGCGCCAATCTGAGCAGCCCTTCATACGCGAACGTCGGGTCGCCTGACCCTTTCAAATAGATATTGCCCTGCAATACGCCGTCGCGAACGCTCCCCTCGGCATATACGCGGGTGCGATACCGATATTCAGGCGATAATTTGACTAACGCCGTCGCGGACGTAATGAGTTTGGTATTCGATGCGGGATTCAAGCCGAGGTCTGCATTGCGTTCATACACCACTTCCCCGGTATTCAGTGACACGATTTGAATCCCGACGGATGCGTTTCTCAAGGCGGATGAGTTGAGCAGGTGATCAATTTTATGTTGTAATTGCCGAAGCGATGCCGTATTTTCAGCGGTCAAATTTTTCGGAAAAATTACGCAGAAAAAAAGAACGCTTGCGAGAAACGAGAACGAGCAGCACGCGCGAACGGTTCGCAGATGCCTCAGCGAACCCCGATAGCTTTTCATGAACATGTTTTCCCCCCAATATCACGCGCGCTCAGATGAGGATTGCCGGACAGCGCCCGTCAATCGTCTTCTGAGAGCAGTTTGACTTCAAGATGGTTTCGCAAACAGACCCCCCGCCTGTTTGCGAAACGGCTGCGGACATGCACAACATTGCAATAGTATATCACGTTATGCGCCAAACACAAGAAAAATATTCAGGATTTTTATGATGACGCAATGAGTCGTGGTTATGTCAGGTTTGTTCGTTTGACGTTTCTTGAGCGTTTTAGTGTAAATATTTTTCGAATCCGGCGAATTGGTAACGCAATAATTTCTGACGTCTCATCATGAGATGCGCAACAGCGGCGTCTGCGCCACTGCCTGAGCCGGCGCAGCGAGCAAGCCACGATAGATGCGGTGGCTTCAAATGTGCGCGTTGCTCTCATTCTTTCGCAGAAGGAGGGACATCGTCATCAGGCTGTTCTTCAGCAGGTGGCGCGGATTCGCTATACTGGCGGGACGATTCGCGGCGTTTCCACCAGCTTTTCTTCTGAGCGGCCTGTTCTTTGCTTTCTTCGGGAAGGCGTTCCGCCTCTTTTGCCTCGTGGGTTTCAGGAAGTGCTGGCAATGAGACCTCAGGGGCATCTGCTGGCGATGGAACTGAAGCCTCTGTCTCTTTTAAGGATTCCGCGTGACGCTGTTTTTTCTGCCACCAATACTTCCGTTCCTGCTCCGGTTCTTCATACGGCTGAAATTCGGGCAATGGCGGGGTCTCGCTGACTGGCTGAGGCATTTCCTGGCCTTGCGGATGAGTCTCTTCTTTCTGCTCTTTTGGCGCGTCATGCCGAATCGAACGGGTAAGCTGATGCCACAGCGACGTGGCTTTCGCGTAGGATTTCAGATCGAAGCCGCAGGCGTTCATGATGTCGAGAATCTGCTCGTTGGTGTGGTGCGTGACCGATTCGGCGGCGACGCGAATCGCATTTTTCGTCGCTCTGGCTTTCGAACTGCCATGCGAGATGATCACCACGCCATTGATGCCGAGCAAGGGCGCTCCGCCGTACTCTTCATAATCCATGCGCTTTTTCATCTCTTCGATGCCAGGCTTCACCAGCAAATAGCCGAGTTTTGTCCGCCAATTTTTCGAGAAAGCGTCTTTCATGAACAAGCCCATCGTTTTGGCAAGACTTTCGGAGACTTTCAGCACGACGTTGCCGATAAATCCATCGCAGACGATGACATCAACGCGACCATTGAAGACATCACGGCCTTCGGCGTTGCCGATAAAATTCAATTTGCTCTGGCTGAGCGGTTCGAAGACCTCTTTCGTCAGCGTGTTTCCTTTAGAGTCCTCTTCGCCCACGCTCAATAAGCCAATGCGAGGATTCTCGATGCCGACGACAGACTGCGCGTACACATGCCCCATGACCGCAAATTGCAGCAGATGCATCGGCTTGCAATCCACGTTTGCGCCCACGTCAATCAGCACCATATAGCCGTTGACATTCGGAATCACGGTGGCTAAGGCCGGGCGTTCAACCCCTTCCAACATGCGGCAGGCGACTTTGGCAATTGCCATGCCTGCGCCGGTGTTTCCCGCGCTGACCGCAGCGTCGGCTTCCCCGTTTTTCGTCATGTAAATGGCTTTGTGCAGCGAAGATTCTTTTTTCCGCCGCAAAGCGACTGACGGGAGATCATGCATCTCAACGATGTCGGAAGCGTGCCGGACTTCTATCGAAAGATGATCCGTCTTGTATTTGGCTAATTCCTGGCGTACCCGCTCTTCCTGTCCGACCAGGATGATGGTGAACCCATACTCTTCCGCCGCCTGTACCGCCCCTTCGACAATCGCTTCTGGAGCGTAGTCTCCACCCATCGCATCAACGGCAATTCGCATAACATACGCGGCAGCTATTCAGGCGCTGACGAGAAAAAACCGCGACCTGCGCCGCGCGTTTTCACAACTCAGGGGATTCTTCTCCGCATGGCGCAGAAACGAATCCCCTGCTGACGTAGTTCGTGGCCTCTGAATAGCGGCGCAATCAATTATTTTTCTTTGACTTCGATCACCTGGCGTCCTTTATACATCCCGCAATGCGAGCAGACGATATGCTGCCGTTTCATTTCGCCGCATTCCGGGCACGGCGTGAGACTTGGAGCTTTTAACGCATGATGTGACCGCCGTTTATCCCGTCGTGATTTCGATACTTTCCTTTTTGGAACTCCCATGATGTTTCTCCTTTACGTAATGAATGTTCTTCCAAAGGCGCTTTTTTTTGCGCCGTCCTCTTTAAATAAAATACGTGTTGGCTTGCGATGACACGAAGTCATTAATTTTTATGAATGAACCGTAGCGCCGACGTCCTCGTCGGCCTCTTTTCGCAACGCCGACGAGAACGTCGGAGGTGCGAAGCGCAATTAAAAATTCATGACTCATGTACTACGTATGCAGCAATTTTTTTAACGCAGAAAGACGAGGATCGCCTGTCTCAATTGAGCATTGGCACGTCCCCTCATTCAAATCTTTTCCGCACGACGGGCATAACCCCTTGCAATTCTCCCGACAGAGCGGCTTGATTGGCAGCATCAACAGCAATTGTTCTCGAATGAGATCCGTCACGCTGATGAACTCCTCATGATAATATGACACATTCAGGTCTTCCTCTTCGAGTTCAATCTCTTCGAGGCTTTTTTTCTCATCGGCGACGCCAGGCAGATAGATGACCTCGAATGGCTCGTCAAGGCGTTCCTCATACGGCAGCAGGCAGCGCGAACACGCCATCTGCACCCGCGCCGCAATCCGCCCGTTGATTCGAATATCTTGCTTGACGCGTTCTACACGCGCCTCAAACCGAATCGGCGCAGTGACCGTACCAATATCTTTTGGTAGGTCGCATTCATCAGCGCGAAACTCGAATGCGATATCCTGAGGTTCTTTGATCTGCTCGATAAACAGACGCATCTTCCATCTCCTGAATAACAGGGCACAGACAATATTTTGAGCAAGCAGGAAAATACCCCGCTAATTTTGTCAAGAAACTTTTACATGTGAGATAGTTTTCGAGTGTGCGCTCCAGTGGACAGCCTTGTCCATTGAAATGGCTTGCGGCGTTTTCATGCTCCATCCGGCGAACGATCCATCTATCTGAATGAATACCAGAACAGCGCCAAACCGACAACGGTAAAGACGGCGTAATCCACCGGGACGAGCCAGACCCAGTGTTTATGCCAGGAGATATGGTCGGGGCGGAATTTCGCAAGACCATAGGTCGGATTCAGCGCAAACCAGAGAAAATCTTCAATCATCCAAAAATACATCAAACTTGCGAAGATGCGGGCTTCAATCGCCAGGCTCCATTGACCGAGCAGGATGACCGGAAAATGGAAGACCGCGCACATAAACGAAAAGACCCAGGCGTGATAACCGGTCATGGGACGGCTGCCCCAGAAAATATCGAGCAGCCAGTGTTCCTCGATGCGCCAGGTCGGCAGATTGGCCGCCCATCCGGCGTCGCCTTCGATCTGAATTTCCACTTTGGCAAAGAAAAATCCTGTCACGACAATCCAGAGGAGCAGCAGCAGAAAGTGCGCCAGCGGCGGCAGGGCGAGCACGATCATGACGCCTCCTCGCCGCCGAGCGCCACGCGCAGCACGTCGAGTGCGGCCTGCGGCGTTCTGATGCGTTCGATGTTCTGGCGTATCGCTTCAAGTCGGTTGGTCTGTTCAAGCAGCCATTTCACGCGATATTCCAGCCCCGCGAGATCATACGCCTTTAACGCCGCGCCATGTTCCAGCAGATAATCGGCGTTCCGTTCTTCCTGTCCCGGAATCGGTGAAATCAGAATCATCGGCAGCCGCATCGCCAGGCATTCCGAGGTCGTCAGGCCGCCCGGTTTGGTGACAGCGACGTCCGCGACCGCCATCACGCGCTCGATGGTGGTGGTGAATCCCAGCGGACAGAGACGACCGGGATAGCGCGCGGCAAGCGTTCGCAGCGAATCGAGCAGTTCGGCATTTTTTCCGGCAATCGCGACAATCTGAAACGGCAGCGGCAGGCGCAGCAGGCGTTCCGTCAATTTATCCGTTTCGCCAAGCCCGGCAGCCCCTGCCATCATCAATAACGTCGGCTTCTGCGGGTCTATGCCGAGGTCGCGGGCGCATTCCTGCCGGTCGTATTGCCGCGAAAAGGCAGGCATGATCGGGATGCCGGTGATGTGAATCCGTTCCGCTGGAACGCCATGATCCTGCATGCGCCATGCCACTTCCGCATCTGCCGCAAAATAGCCGCTCATCCCCTCGTAAATCCACATTTTATGAATATCGAAATCCGTATCCACGACCCAGACCGGCCTGTCGAATTTTCCTTTTTTGATCATGCGCGACAGCAGGCTCGCCGGGAGAAAATGGGTGCAGATGACATGTTCTGGCTGAATCTCTTTCAACAGTTTGCGCAGCTTTCTGGTATTCAGGCGCTCGATGGCTCGCCGCGCCTGATTCAGCGCGGAATCCCCTTTTTGTTTCTCCGCCATGCGGTATAAATAGCCCCATAATGACGGATGATGCGTGATGATTTTCATATATGATTCGGCGTATAACGTCCGAAAATGCTCCGGCACGATGTTCATGACATCGAGGTGAATGGCGCGAAACGAAGGGTAATGCGCTTCGGCGGCCTGTTTCAGCGCTTCGGCGGCGCGGACGTGTCCCGCTCCGGCTGAGACGCTTAATAATACGATGGTTCGCATATTCATAACATCAGGCGTCAATCCCATTGCGCTCGTCCAAACACGCAACGGCATCGGCGCAGCTAAAGATCACGTTCGATAACAACTGAGGCGTACCAAATCTTGATTTGACACGCAAGATCAAGATGTTGCACTCTTAAAAACTTCTACACCAATATATTACACCAGGGCAAACGCATCTAACAGGCTGATTCGACGGCCTGTTCAGCCAACACCCCGATTTATCGGGGTGTTCCGGCAGCGCGAATCGTCATCGAGCGCCGCGTCAGCGGTTGGTCAGTGAGGCGGCAACCCGCCGCTGAAGCGGTTCGAGAGGGATCGGAACGTCCCTCACACCCCGATAAATCGGGGTGTTGGCTGAACACTCCCTTGTCACGCCCTTAAAACGGTCATTTCGATGCGTTTGCCCTGTATATTATACGGAGTCGTTAATTTTTTAGAAGCGCCAATGTGCTGCATGCAGGATTGATAAAGAATCCAGCGAGCGTGTCAAGAACTATTTCAGGGAAATCAGGAGAGTCTTTTATCGAAAATATGCGGCATTTAGTATAAAAAACGAAAAAATATGATAAATATCAAAAAATGTTATTTTATACTTGACGAATTTTAAATATATTTTGTATATGATTCATGTCAATTAGATAAAAATCAATATTTATTGATTTATTATAATTTCCATCATCTGCATATTCGTTTCGCAGGGAGGCTGCATGGAAAGCCGTTTGTTTATGATTGGAGCAAAAGAATCGCTTGGCGTGTTAAGTGCGCTTGCTTCCGAGCCAAGGCTCGCGATTTTAGAATTGTTGAATGGTCGGAAGCTGAGTGTCAATGATGTCGCTAAAGAACTTGCCCTCCCGCAATCCACGATTTCCACCAATATCAAAATTCTTGAAGCCGCCAAGCTGATTTCCGTTGAAACGGCGGCTGGCAAAAAAGGGACGCAAAAACTCTGTTCTCTCCCGTATGATGAAATCGTCATTCAATTGCCCGGCGGCAAAAAAGACCTCCCGCAAAATGTGATCGAGGTCGCCATGCCGATTGGATTATACACTGACTTCGAAGTGAATCCCCCTTGCGGCCTCTGTTCACGCGAAGAAATTATCGGTTTTTTAGACGTGCCAGACTCCTTTTTAAGCCCCAAACGCGCGGTTGCCAGTTTGATCTGGTTCGAGCGCGGCTTTATGGAATACAAATTTCCCAATAATCTCAAAGGAAATGTCACGTTAGAACGGCTGGAAATTTCGATGGAATTGTCCTCCGAAGTTCCTGGCACGAATACGGATTGGCCGTCAGACATTACGCTCTGGGTGAATGGCGTGGAAATCGGCACGTGGACATCGCCCGGCGATTACGGCGACGTGCGCGGCAAATTGACGCCAGAGTGGTGGAAGCTCGCCGGATCGCAATACGGCTTGCTGAAAAATTGGAGCGTGATGGAAGATGGGTCGTATGTCGATGGCATGAAGGTATCGAATATCACGTTAAACGAAGTGGATGTCCGGGGTCATAGCTCTGTCAAAGTCCGCGTCGGCATTAAAGACAATGCGGTGAATGTCGGCGGGATCAATATCTTTGGCAGAGGGTTCGGCAATTATGATCAGGATATTGTGATGAAAATGCATCTGCGCTGACCGCATGATCGCGCATCAGCAAGGGAGGTGGTGGCGGGGCCGAGAGAGTTGTGCTGAAGGTGGCAAACGTATCGCATCGCAAGCGGCCATGACAAGAGGGGCTGTGCATGACGGCAGAGAAATGAACGTCATGCCGCAGACGGCTTGTTACGGCGCAAAAAGTCAGGAAACCATATTCATGTATGGCGTTTCAATGCGTATCTGTTAAGTAACTTTTCTGATTCAACAAGGAGAATATATCATGAAACGAGTTTCATTACTCATGTTGGTCGCAGCAATCCTGTGCGCTCTGAGCGGTTCTGTAATGGTCGCGAACGCCGCCGACCCGACGGAATTGACATTCTGGACATTCGTAGAATTCCATGCCAGGCTGATTGAAGAAGGCGCAAAAACATGGAATGATCAGCATCCGGATCAACCGATTGTGCTGAAAAGCGAAGTCTATCCGTATGAAGATATGCACAGCAAGCTGTTGATCGCCTTGCAGTCTGGCGTTGGCGCTCCTGACCTCGTGGATATCGAGATCAGCAAATTCCCCAACTATTTAAAAGGCGAGAATATTCAGCTTGTGCCGTTAAATGACATTATTGAGCCGGTGAAAGATAAATTCGTACAAGCGCGGTTCACCATCTATTCCAAAAACGGCCAGTACTATGGAACGCCGTATCATGTCGGCGCAACTGTGATGTTCTATAACAAAGAAATCCTGGAGCAAGCGGGCGTTGACGCTGACAAAATCGTGACGTGGGCGGATTTCGTGGCGGCGGGCAAACAAGTGCTGGAAAAAACCGGCAAACCGATGACCTCGCTTGAATCAGCGGATATTTTTACGCAGTGGGCGCTGATTTCACAGCGAAAGTCCGATTTTCTCGATGTAGATGGCAAGCCGATTATGGACAACCAGATCAATATCGACGCATTGCAGTTCCAGCAAGATATGGTCTTTAAAGACAAAATCGCGGTGGTCGCGCCGGGCGGCAACCATCACGCGCCAGAATACTACGGATTCATGAATCAGGGCGGCGCAGCCTCCGTCATGATGCCGATGTGGTATATGGGACGCTTTACGGACTACATGCCGGATTTGAAAGGCAAAATTATCATTCGCCCGATGCCGAAATGGGATAATGAAAGTTTCCGCTCTGCTGGTTTAGGCGGCACAGGCACAGCCATTACGACGCAGTGCAAAAACATCGAATTGGCGAAAGCCTTCGAAGCCCATGCCAAACTGTCGGAAGAAGCGAATATCCGCATCTGGAATATCCTCGGTTTCGATCCGCCGCGCTGGGATGTTTGGCCGAAACTCAAAGACCAACCGGCCAACAAATACACCGAGTATTTTGGCACGGAAATTTTCGACGTGCTGATGCAGGTAAAAGACGAGGTTAACCCGGTGAATATGGGCGAGCTTGTCCCGTTAGTAAAAAGCACCTATCAAGCAACCACCGGCAATGCCGTGTTAATCGAACAGTCTCAAAACGCAGAAGAAGCCTTGAAACAGTTAGCGGAAGAATTACGCGCTCAACTTGACTGATGTTTGCTTCGAGACGCCCATGCCGGGCGTCTCGACCTCATGCCGAATTGCAAAAGGAGAAGCGACCGTGAAACAAAATCCGCTCTACTCGCAAAAAGTTGCCCCATATATTTTTGTCTTGCCATTCATTATTACCTTTACGCTCTTTTTTCTCTATCCAATTCTCAGCACGTTGATGATGAGCGTTCAAAAGGTGTTGCCAGGAGAAGTGACGTTTATCGGCCTGAAGAATTTCCGCCGGTTGGATAATGTGCATTTTTACGCCGCATTATGGAACAGCGCTCGATACACCTTCTGGACATTGGTGGTGTTGATTCCCGTTCCGATGCTATTAGCCGTCCTGTTAAACAGCAAGGCGATGCCGTTTCGCAATGTGTTCAAAGCCAGCCTCTTCATGCCGATTTTGACTTCGACCATCGTGGCCGGAACGATTTTTCGCTTGCTGTTCAGCGAAATGGACACCGGCTTTGCGAATTCCATGTTGCATTTCTTTGGAGCGCAGAGCATCCCCTGGCTCAGGAAATCTAGTACAGCCATGTTTTTGCTCGTTCTCCTCTGTTCTTGGCGGTGGATGGGAGTCAATATGCTCTATTATCTGGCAGGATTACAGGGCATTCCCGCTGAATTATACGAAGCCGCCTCGATTGATGGCGCGAATTCCTGGCTGCAATTTAAACATATTACGTTTCCGTTGCTCAAACCCGTCTCGATTTATGTCTTAACCATCAGCATTTACGGCGGATTTCGCATGTTCGAAGAAAGTTACGTCTATTGGCCGTCCAACTCGCCCGGCGATATTGGCTTAACGATTGTCTCGTATTTGTATCAACGCGGGATTCAATTCAATGAAATGGGCATGGCGTCCGCGATAGGCGTTGTCCTGTTAGCCATCGTGCTGACCTTAAATTTGATTCAATTCGTGCTGACTGGCGCGTTCAACAAGGAGAAGGAATAATGATGGCGCTTTCAATGAAAGATTCGCAGAAATTGCAAAAGATTGGATTGTTCGCCTTCTTTCTGCTGGTTGCGGCGCTGGCGATTTTTCCGTTCTATTGTTTGATGCTGGCATCATTCAAACCGGCAACAGAATTAATGAGAACAGGTTTGAACGTGAAATATGAGCCGGAATTGATGACAATTGTCAATTATAAATTTCTTTTTTCCGCCGATGGTCAACGTTACCTGCTCTGGTATCGCAATAGTCTGGTCATTACGCTGCTGCAAACGGTCGCAGCGCTCTTTTTCGCGTCATTTGTCGGCTACGGCTTAGCGATTTACAAGTTCAGAGGCCGCGATCTGCTGTTCGGATTAGTGCTGTTTACGATGATGGTGCCGATTGAAATTCTGCTGCTCCCGTTGTATAAACTCATGATCATCTTCAGATTGATCAATACCTATTGGGGCGTCATTTTGCCGTTTGTCGTGCCGCCCTTCGCCATCTTCTTTTTCCGGCAATACGCACTGGGGATGCCGAAAGACTTATTGGATGCGGCGCGGATTGACGGCTGTACCGAATTAGGCACGTATTTCCGCGTGATGATGCCGCTGATGATGCCCGCCTTCGGCGCGATGGCGATTCTGCAAGCGCTCTTTAGCTGGAACAATCTGCTCTGGCCGCTCATCGTGTTGCGCACGCCGGAAATGTTTATGCTGCCGATGGGCCTGGCATCGCTGATTACTCCCTATGGCAACAACTACATGATTTTGATGTCCGGCGCGGTGATGGCCGTGCTGCCGCTCTTAATTCTCTTCCTGCTGTTCCAGAAAACCTTCATCGCCGGTCTCACCATCGGGGCGGTGAAAGGGTAGTCAGGAAAAGCTGTCAGACACCTTCAAGCTGTCTGACAGCTATATCCGCAACCAGTTTCAATGCAGAGGCGTTCAATCGAACGCCCGACGCACAAATAAATCATGAAACATATTTTACGTGGAGCAATCATTCTCCTCTTTTTATTTGTCGTCAATTCCGCCGCAGCCGCGCCAGCCCCGGCACATGACCCGGCCATCATGCAAGAGGGCAATCAATTTTATATGTTTACGACCGGGCAGGGAATTTCCGTCAGCCGGTCGAACGATTTAGTCGCATGGCAATATGCCGGGCGCGTATTCAATAAAATTCCAGAATGGACATTCAAAGAAGTTCCCGAATTCAAAGGGCATCTCTGGGCGCCGGATATTGCGTTCGTCAACGGCAAATATTTTCTGTATTACAGTGTTTCCACCTTCGGCAGCAATCTGTCTTGCATCGGCCTCGCCGTCAACGAGACGCTGAATCCGCAAGACTCGCGCTATCAATGGGAAGATCGCGGAGTGGTCATCTCATCGACAGCCTCCGACAATTTTAACGCGATTGATCCCAATTTTCTTCAAACTGATGATGGCCGCGCCTGGCTTTCCTTCGGTTCATTCTGGACAGGCATCAAGCTGATCGAACTTGATCCGGCGACCGGCATGCCGCTGAAAAATCCGCCTGAAATCATCGCGCTGGCAAGCCGTCCCGGCGTCGAATTTAACCCGATTGAAGCCCCGTTTATCTATCAACATGGCGACTATTACTATCTGTTTGTCTCCTGGGATTTCTGCTGCCAGAGCGTGCGAAGCACCTACAATATCCGCGTGGGACGCGCCAAAGACATCACCGGCGCATATCTCGACAAAGACGGCAAGCCGATGCTCGAAGGTGGCGGAACGCTCGTGCTGGAAGGCGCTGGCGATATGCGCGGCCCCGGCCATAACGCCGTGATTCGCAACGGCGATCAGGACTTGTTAGTGCATCATGTTTACGACGGCACGCGCGGCGGCATGGCTGTCCTGCACATCCGCCCGCTC
>CAZMEO010000024.1:0-3998 GCA_964565315.1 uncultured Candidatus Moduliflexus sp.
GGCAATGTCAGTATATCCTGCTCGATCCATACGCCAACGCCTTTAACCGCGAGCCATCTAATCAAGGGCATGTTGCGGATAGAACTGACCGCTCTCCCTGGGTATGGGAGCGCAAATATGAAGTCGATTCGTTATGCTATCCGATCTGGTTAAGCTATTTATATTGGAAAGAAACGGGCAATCAGGCCATTTTTGACGCGACATATCAACAGGTAATGCTGACAATCCTGCGCCTCTGGCGAACGGAGCAGCGCCATCATGAACAGTCTCCGTATCGCTTTCAACGCTTCAATTGTCCGCCCAGCGACACGCTGCCGAATAAAGGGCGCGGCATGCCGGTGAATTATACCGGGATGACATGGTCGGGATTTCGCCCCAGCGACGATGCCTGCCGATTCCATTATTTGATCCCCAGCAATATGTTTGCGGTGGTCGTGCTGAATCAGATGGCTGAAATTGCGGGAACGATGTATTTAGATATGGAACTGGCGCGTTCCGCGCTCGCCTTGCGGGACGAAATTGAGGCGGGCATCCGCTTGTATGGAGTGTACCGACATCCGAAATATGGCGAGATATTTGCGTATGAGACCGATGGGTTCGGCAATTACACGCTGATGGATGATGCCAATGTCCCCAGCTTGCTGTCAGCGCCATATTTCGGGTATGTATCGTTAGATGATCCGATTTATCAAAATACGCGCAAATTCATTCTCAGTCAGGATAATCCCTATTACGTGGAAGGGCGATTGGCGAAAGGGATCGGCAGCCCTCACACTCCGGCGGGATATATCTGGCCGATCAGCCTGATTATGCAAGCGTTGACCTCGCAAAATGCCGACGAAATCGCCTCACTGATTCACACGCTTACGACGACGGACGCAGGAACAGGCGTGATGCATGAAAGTTTCGATCCGAATGCGCCCGAACGCTTTACGCGAGCGTGGTTTGCCTGGGCGAACAGTCTTTTCGGTGAATTGATTTATCGCCAGAGCGTAAAACAATAATTGAACCTGCTCAGGAGCGCCGAGACGTTAATTTTGCGGCGGCTGTCCCCTGACATCAGGAGAGTGCGTATGTCTGTGACTGCTATTAGGAAAGGAATGAAAAATTCCACTCGCGAAGCCTGGATGGGTTATGTGTTTCTGACGCCATCCGTCATCGGATTCGCCTTGTTCGTCGCGTATCCGTTTATCGCCTCAATTTATTATTCCTTAACTGATTGGCCTGGTTTTGGCGTTGCGAATTTTGTCGGCCTGGAAAATTTTGTGTATATGTGGACCAAAGATCCATCATTCCTCAAGTCGCTGCGCGTCACTTTCTTGTATGTGCTGCTGACAGCGCCATTAGGCTTGCTGGGTTCTCTCATTCTCGCGGTGCTCTTGAATACGAAAAACCTGTTTGGCGTAAAAGTTCTTCGCACAATTTATTATCTGCCGGTCATCCTGCCATCAGTGGCGACCTTAGTGCTCTGGAAATTTGTGTATCAGCCACAATATGGCCTGTTCAACAGCATTCTTCGACTCGTTGGCCTCCCGACAAGCCTGTGGTTGGAAAGCGAGGCGATGGCATTGCCAGCGATTGCGATTGTGCGCTTATGGCTGGTGGGAGGCGCGATGATTGTCTTGTTAGGCGGGCTGCAATCTGTTCCGGCGGAACTGTATGAAGCCGCAACTGTGGATGGCGCGTCTGGCTGGCGTAAATTTCGGCATATTACGCTCCCGATGATTTCCCCAATCCTTTTTTTGCAATTAGTGTACAGCTTTATTCAAGCGTTTCAGGAATTTAACGCCCCGGCGATTTTGACGAATTACGCTGGAAGCGGCGGCGGGCCGAACTTTGCGACCTATCTGTTAGCGTACAGCATTTATCAAAATGCGTTCAATAGCAATCTGTTCGGGTACGCGATGGCGCAAGCGCTGGTCTTATTTCTGATTATTATGTCATTATCGGTGTTTGTGTACCGCTATTTCCATCGCATGGTTTATTACGAAGCCGGGGATTTTAATAAATAAAGTCATAATATTACCTGTCACGCAAGGCGCAAGCGCGATCAACGCGGTGATGGCAACCGATATTGATGATTGCCAGCACGCCTGCATTTTCAAAGGAGCGTATGTATGCAATGGTTGAACAAACATCCTGGGTTCGGCGGACGGCTTTTAGCGATGATCATTCTGCTGGCCGGAGCGGTCTCGATGATTTTTCCAGTATTCTGGATGCTGACAATCGCGTTGAAAGGCGATGCGGCGGTGATGGCGATTCCCCCTGAATGGTGGCCGTCCAGCTTTCATTGGGAGAATTTCTGGCTCGGCATGCAATATGTCGAATTTGGGAAACGCTTCCTGAATACGATGATTATTTCAATCGCAAGCACCGTCGGCCAGGTGCTCAGTTCGGTCATGGTGGGCTTTGCGTTTGCTCGACTTCGCTTTCCTGGGCGCAAACTCTGGTTTTCATTGATTATCGCCAGCATGATGCTGCCGCCAATTGTCGGCCTGATTCCGCTTTTCCGCGTCTATAAAAGCCTGGGGTGGTTTAATACCTGGTGGCCGTTGATTGTTCCAAATTTTCTGGGCAATCCGTTTTATACGTTCTTAGCCCGGCAGTATTTCAGCACGATTCCTTTTTCCTATGATGAAGCCGCGAAAATTGACGGCGCCAGCACATTTCAGATATTTTTCAGAATTCTGATGCCGATCTGCAAGCCGATGCTGATGGTTATTGTCATCTTTCAGTTTCAAGCCTCGTGGAATGAATATCTGCTTCCGTTGGTCTATCTGATCAAACCGCAATTGTGGACGTTATCGGTCGCCATCGGACAGTATGTCACAGAATGGCGCATTGCCTGGAATCAGTTTATGGCGGTGGATATTCTTTACATGCTGCCGGTCGTGATTCTGTACTTCTTTTCGCAGCGGTATTTTATGGAAGCGTTAGGCTCATTGAATCAGGCTGGCGTTAAGTAAGCCGAATTGAACACGTTGAAAGAGCGTCTCTACGTTCAGGCGTTGAGGCGTCTCTGTTCATTATCGCAAAGGAGGGGTTGGCGGCAGAAAAAATGCGACGGTGTTTGAATGACTCAGAAGAATCACAGAAGAACGCATTGACGAACATTTTTATCTGTATGTGATGTCCCCAATTGCGCCAAAGACATCAGCATACCCCAAAAGGAGTGTCACCATGAAAAATAAATTATTCACGTCATTGATTGCGGCGGGTCTGTTTGCCCTGACCGCTGCTGGAAGCATTGACGCCAAAACGAACGTGACGTTTATGACCTGGGAATCGCCGGAAATGAACCAGAAGATTCTCGAAGCCTTGCAGAAATTCCAGGAGGCGAATCCTGATATTACTGTGGAAATGATTCCCAGTCCTTTGCGCGATTATGGCGTGAAGATCAAGCAAATGCTGGCCGCTGGCGAAGCCCCTGATATTTATATGACCGGCAATGACTGGGCGTTGCAATATATGGAACAGGGGTTGCTCTTTGATTGGAAGTCGTATGTTGATAAGGACGAAGAACTCCTCAAAAATATGTATCCGGGAGTGATTGAAAACTGGCAGATTAACGGCAAGATGGGCGGAGTGCCTGGCATGTTGAACTGCTACGGCGTGTTTTACAATAAGAAAATGTTTCAAGACGCCGGGCTGCCGCTTCCAGCAATTGGATGGACACTTGATGATTTACTGGCAGCGTCCAGCAAATTTGCGAAAAAGGAGGCAAATGCGTATGGGCTATATTATCCTCCGTATGCGGGATTTGCGCCATTTTTCGTGTCAATTTATGGCGTCTCGGCGGGAGGCCAGCCGTTTGCCAATGGCATTGTAAACGTCACGCAGGTGACGGCAGACGAGCAGTTTAAGGGCATCGTTCAGAAAATCGCCGAAAAGATGCAGGATGGCTCAATTCAGCCGCCAACCAGCACGGGAGAAGGGATTGAAAATTTATTTCTTCAGGGACAAATCGCCATGCTTCAACATGGGCAATGGTTTGCCGA
>CAZMEO010000024.1:4098-8314 GCA_964565315.1 uncultured Candidatus Moduliflexus sp.
GCGGCGTATTTTGACACGTTGAAAAATGCGGGACACGCTGAAATGGCCGAAGCGCTCGATTACATGCTTAAATCGCCCGATAAACAGCCCGTGCGTTTCCAACAAGTGTGGGCTGGCAAAGCCAATAAATTCCTCGATGCTCAGTGGAATAACATCATCATGGGGAAAGCCCCGATCACGGATTTGGATCAAATGGTCACGGATATCAATGACGTAATTCCTAAATAACATAGCGTCTTCTCCATATCTTCCTTACTAAAGCGAGACGCCTTTCCCCATTGAGGCGTCTCGCTAATTTTACGAATAACGATTTCGGTTGTCTTCTTTCAACAATACAGCGTGTGCCACGCGAATTCATCGCATCATTAAATATGAGTTCATGCCGGTTTTGAGACGCATCATGCGTCTTTTCTTGTTAAATACTTGACGGAATCACAATGCGGCATTAAAACTTGGCATTGTTACAAATATTTCGTTAACATATTTCAAAGGAGGCAGTTCTGCATGAACACGCGCACGATTTTCGTTATGCTGACCATATTTTGGGGGCATATTCTTATCGCACAGGCGGAAGACGCGCCCATCACAACCATTAACCTGATCACCTCGGAATGGCCGGGCTATACGAATAAAGATGGCACGGGGTTATATTTTGACTTGATCAAAGCGGTTTATGAGCCAGAAGGCATTCAGATGAAATTCGAGCTTGTCCCCTGGAAACGAGCGCAGGCGCTCGTCAAAAAAACAGCGGATGCCATTGTGGGCGAAACAATGCTTCCCGACGAGGATTATCTCTATCCGCAATGGCCAATTGATATCGAGGAAGTGACGGTCATATTCAAAAAAGGCGCGGATGTGAAATGGAACGGAGAATCCACGCTGGAAAATAAAACCGTGAGTTGGATTCGAGGCTACGATTTTCAGATGTATTTACACGTCAAGCTGAACATGCTGGAAGTTGATAACTTGCAAAGCGGCTTGCTTATGCTGGATGCGGGACGGATCGATTTTTTGATTGATTATGAAGACTTTATTATGGAAGAAGTCGAGAATATTCGAAACACGGTGAAACCTGATTTTGCTCTTGAACAATATCAGATGGAATCGTTACGCCTTGGCGCGAAAGTCTATGTGGCGTTTGTGAATTCATCGCGTGGAAAGCGGCTGGTGGAGATTTTTGATCGCCGGATGGCGCAATTGTATGAATCAGGCGCGTTAGATGCCATGTATAAAAGTTTCACGCAATGGCATTACGACCAATATCCCAAATAAACACAGGCACGTCAGGAAAACAGGCTGCTGTGTTCTGACAAGCAGAAACTCAATCGCCTTTCAAAAGAGCATATTTGCCCCGCCGATGTAGAGACGCACGGCCGTGCGTCTCTACGGAACATGCGATCTTTTCAAAGGCAATTGGTATTAGTACGGCAGATACGACCGACGCAGCGCATCAACATGATCGTAGGGCGGCAGTTGCGGAGTCTGCCAGGGGCGTTTCAATTTCCCGGCCAAAATCTGCAAATACAGATACGGATCACTATACAAGGTGGATGGCTCAATTTGCGAGCCTTCGTGCCATTCATTCCATCCTTGAATAAAAATAAAGCGCGGTTTGGCGTTGAGCGCCGAGTCAAGCTGCGCTCCCCAGGGTTGTCCGTTATTGCGAGGCGCGCTCGGCGCGGGGTCGTTGCCAGGCCGCCAGGCATCGTCATCAAAGCCCGGCATGACCGGGATCATGGCGTCTTTTTGCCATTTTCTCGAATCTTTCACATGAAACTGCACCGCTTTGTCACGGGTTTTCTGCGAGGCCGTAATCATGCCGTTCGGCGTCCAGTGCGTAAACGCGCTGACTCCCGTGTCCGCCCATTCTTTCGAAATGCCCGTGCCAAGCACGGCTTCCGGGGCATAATACCAGTACACCTGCGGGACAATGGCGACAACATAGAGCGATTCTCCGACGCGCTGTGTCACGGTGTCAACTAATTGCTTGAATTCGGCGGCGGTTAATTCTTCAACCATATATGGAATCACCACGAGCGGCTTGCCGTCAACACGCAGATACGCCGGATGTCCTTTCCATTGCTGCATCATGCCAGCCACGCGATCTGCTGCGCGAGCCAGCGCTTCCGGCGAGACGCCACGCGAGCGGCTTGATAATTCGGGACGCGTATCGTCTGATTGGCTTGGAGGAATCGGCATGCCGAGCCGCTCAGCATGATGCCGGTTGATGTCGTTATAGCCGAGATATTTCTGCGGCAAGATTGGCTGCGGACGCCCATCGAGTCGCCGCGCTCCAAGAAAACTGTGATGCTCGATAAATCCGATATAAAAATTCTCCTGCTGCGCGACGGTCAGCAATAAATCGGTTTGGGCGCGTTCTGATTCCCAATCATTCACATAAAGGAGAAATGCTGTAATTCCGGCAGCCTTCGCCAATCGAATGTGCCAGCGCATGATTTCGGCGTCATTTATATTATTGTAAATGCCGATATAGGGATAATCCCCCACGCTTCCGACCCAGATGTCGCGCCGCCAGCCTTCCGGCCCTAAAATATTCGTCGGGTATTTGCCTTGAATCCACCATTGGTTAAAGTCCTGAGGGCCTGCTTGAAAATAGTGGAAATAGGTGCAAAACACCTGCATGGGTTTGGACGGTTTCGGCGTAGGCGTGGCGTTCAACTTCGGCGTCGGGGTTGGCGTCGGCGTGGCGTGTGGTTTTGGCGATGGCGTCGGCGTCGGTTTATACGGTTTCGGCGTGGGCGTTGGCGTCGCATACCCTGCCGGCGGCTCCAGCGCCACTAATTCTTCAAGCATTTTCGCAAGTTCCGAACACCCGCTGATCAGGCCGATACAGACGACAGCGATTCCCATCAGGAGAAGGTTATTCCTGTTTGTTTTCATAGTTATTGTTCCTTTGCATGCATGAACCATCCCTCACCCTGTCAGGCAGGGCTGTTTAAGTGCTATAACCTCACCCCCGGCTCCTCCCAGAAGGAGAGGGGAGATTCTCTCCCCGATGGGACTCTCAGGTATAGGTTTTTGGCCGAGGTACGGTCTTTGCCCTGAAAGGGCAGCGGAATATAGACAGGGGATTCATCCCCTGGAATTTGTCAACCAGCGGTTGAAACCGCTGGCTGTACCTCATCGCCCTTTCAGGGCAAAAACCCATACCAGCAAGCCCCGAAGGGGTGGGGTGTTGATGGATACATGGACGTTATTTTTTACATGTTACTTACAACATATCCTTATCGGTCTGAAAAGAATAGACGAATTTTTCAGGGATGTCAAGAAAAAATCTTGCGTTCCATCGCACAGAATATTCGGGAAGGAGAGGACGCGGAACGTTCACGACTGAACACGTTCCGCCGCTAATTCTCATACGTCAGCGGATTGCCGAACGTGCGGCATTCTCCGCAATTGATGCAGCGATCAAAGATGTTGCCGCTGCCGGTGGGATTGGTGTTGCCGCCGAAACAGATGATGTCATAGTTGCTGACGCCGCCATTCTGCTGCGACGTGTTGGTGAGTAACAGCGGCGCGGAATAGGCGGTGAAACCGCGAATCGAAATGCCGTCGCGCCCGTTGCCGGTCACGGTATTATCTAACACAGTCGGCGAGGAATTGCTGACCACCACGCCGTCCGTGGCGTTATTCGTCACGCTGTTGCTGCCGATGACGCCATGCGCGTCATCGAAGAGAATCCCTTCCTGGCCGTTGTCATGCACTAAATTATCGCTTAACACGACCGCTTCAGCGTGTTCCACCCATACGCCCGCAATCGGGCTTCCGTAAATTTCGTTGCCGGTAATTCGCACCGGGGAATTTTTCACATGAATGCCGCCGCCTTGAAGCGTCAAGCCCTCGATTGAGGTTTCGCTGGAATCGTATATTTCGATGGAGCCTTGAAGAATGGTTTGTCCGATTCCCGCGCCGCGCAGTCCGAAATTTTGGTTTGTAATCGTCAGATTTTCCTGGTACGCGCCAGAGGCAACCCGGATAAAATCGCCTTTTCCGGCGGCATTGATGGCCTGCTGAATTGTCGAATACGCGCCCGGCACCTCAAGCGTTTTGGTCTGTCCGACAATCGACGGATGATATAACCGGGAATCGTCTTTCGATTCGGAATGACAGCCGAGCAGCCCAATAAGGCAGCAGAGCATCCCCCACTTCTTCATTAACGATTTCATATAAACCTCTGGGAAATACATGTCATGAC
>CAZMEO010000024.1:8414-20855 GCA_964565315.1 uncultured Candidatus Moduliflexus sp.
AAAGGCGAGTTGTTTGACAATTTTTACGGCAAATTAGCGCATGCGCCGATGATTCGAGAATGCCCGATCAATATGGAATGCACGCTGATGCAGACCCTTGATTTTCCAAGACATCATGTGTTTATCGGCGAAATCGTCGAGACGTATTGCGACGAACAGGCGCTCACGAATGGTCGCCTCGATTTTGCCAAAATCCAGCCGATCTTGTTTGTCATGGATAATACGGGCTACTGGAAATTAGGAGAACAATTTGCTAAAGCGTGGAATGGAGAAATTGTCAGACATCTTGAGTAAAATGTAGATTGCGATTTGTTATTGACAAAGAAAAGCGGGCATTCATACGTGACCTCTGAATCAGAGAGCAACGACGTTGCGCGATTCCATCCGTAGCAAGGCCGGATGTTGTCGTGGCGAAGTTCAGAAGAGTTTCCTGAGATTTTGAGATCGTATGAAACAGAAGCAATGGATTTGGATGACCGCTATTGTTGTTTTTTGCGCGGCATCGTTAGGAATAGGCGTAGTAAGATGTTTTGTGGGGCTTCCGCGAGGATTGCATGGCAGCTATTATCGCGATATGCTGCCTGCGGGCGTTCCCGTGTTCGAAGCGCACGCGAAATCGTTTGCGCTTGATGATGCTAAAAAACAGTTACACACCAATTACAGCATTCGCTGGGAAGGCGCGTTATTTCTTCCCGAAAGCGGGCAATACGAATTTTCCCTCGGCTCGGACGATGGTTCAATTTTATATATTGGCGAGCAGACGGTCGTCTATAATTGGGCGGTTCAGACCTTTACCACTCAAACTGGGTCTATTTTTCTGAAAAAAGGCGTGGTGCCGTTCAGAGTCGATTTCATGCAACAGAGCGGGGCCGCGGCGATCTCCGTATCATGGAAATTGCCTGGAACAGAGGAGTTTTCGCCGCTGCCAACTGCCTATCTGTTTCCCGTTCTCCCCACCGCGCAGGCATTTCAACGGGATCGCGCCATTACGATGCTCTGGAATCTTCTGCTTGTTTGCTGGGCAACCGTGCTTATCGGGGCGCTGATCTGGAGCGTATTGCACCGAAAGGCGCTCTATGCTGCGATAGTGCGTTCCTGGCTCGGAGAACAGATTTGGCGCGTCTGGAATGGCATGAATCTTCGGCTCACCCATCTCCTTTTTTTTATTGGGGGGCGTTTCGGTCGGCAGCATTCTCCTTTTCTGCATAAGCGACCGGTGATGCTCTGGTTGCACCTTGTCGTCATCTTTACCGTGAGCCTGCTTGTGTTATATAACAATTTAGGGGAACGCAGCGTCATCGGGGCTGATGAGGCGATTCACACACGGGTGGCGAATACGATTGCCAACACGGGGAATTGGCATCACCTGGAATATCGCGGAGAGCCGTATGCGCAGAAACCCCCGCTGAAAATCTGGCTCAGCGCCTTGACGTTTCGATTCATCGGAAACAGCGAATTCTGGGTACGCTTTTGGGATGCCACCTTTGCGCTTGCGACGATGTATCTCATCTATTTTTTAGGCCGGCGGACTCTTCATCCCCTCGCCGGATTGATGGGCGCGTTGATACTCCTGTTATGCGAAAATTACTTATACATCCATTGTGCCCGCACAGGCGTGCAGGACAGCGCGATGATCTTCTTTCTGACTGCGGCGCTGGCGTTGTTTTGGACGCGAGAACGCTCTCCGAAACATTATTATCTGGCGGGGCTTGCCATGAGTTGCTGCTCCCTCACCAAAGGCGGAATGGGAGTCGCCGCGCTCGTGATCATGACGCTGTTTCTCCTGCTGTCGAAACAATGGCATGAATTTACGCGCAAAGAACTGTATGTGATGGCGGCGATTTCGCTCCTGCTCCCATTATGCTGGTTTCTTCCCAACATGTTGTGGGTTCGCGGTTATACGGAACAAGCGTTTACCGCCAATATTCTCGGCAGAATTACCGGCTCGCGCCATTCCGATTTTGCGGGAAAACCCTGGTATTATTATTTTGTGGTCGTCTCTCGCTATTTTTCTCCCTGGGTCTGGCTGACGCCGCTCGCGATGATCTGGGGAATCGCCCGATCATTTCGACAACAGTTTCCGCGATTTCTTATAGTCTGGATCGTGGTGATTTTCTGCGGATTCTCGGCGGCACGTCTCAAACTTGACTGGTACATCGATCCGGTGTATCCGCCATTGTCGCTGCTTCTCGGATGCTGGCTCTATGAAGTCTGTTGTTGGCTTCGCTCCGGGTGGAGACGCGATTGTCCGCTACTTTTTCTGCTCGCCGTGTGCGGAATCTGCGCGGTGTTTCTACAGGCATTTTTCCCGATATATCGAGAATCGTCCAGGCCGCGAGAACGGTATCCGATTCAAGAGTTCGTCACCTATTTGGAACATTTGCCGAAGGAGTCGTACCAGGTGGTCTTATTCGGAGTCAACGCGGAAAGCGACATCACGGATCAAGAACATTATTACTTCAATCGAATTCGCTTGAATGTGATGACTGTCGAAAAAATAGAAGACCTTGAGCTGATGCTTGAACGCGATACGCGGCAGATATTTGTGATTGCTGCCGAAGCGACAGCCGCCGCACATTCGTTGTTTCAAGTCCGCGAGGCGCGTTACCCCCTGCCTGTAAACGGACGGGGATGCAATAAAGTCGTATTTCCATTCAATAATATTCCTGATGAAAAATTCTCTCTGACGCAACGTCGTTTGCAAGAGGAGGGGTCATAAGAGCATGGTGCGCATAAGTGAGATAGCAACGGTTATCGCGATTGATGCGCATTGGCATGATCTGTTATGTGGGATTACTGGGTGATTCTTGGGTTAGTCGCGCAAGGGCTGTTTTTTGGCCGATTTTTTGTCCAATGGATCGCATCCGAGCGCAAAGGGGAAAGTACCGTGCCGGTCGCGTTCTGGTTTTTCAGCGTGCTCGGCGGCGGCTTGCTGTTGCTCTATGCGATCCATCAACGGGATATTGTGTTTATTTTAGGACAGGCTGGCGGGCTGGTTATTTATGCCAGAAACCTGATGTTGATTTACCAGAAAAAACAGCGCGACACAGAGCACTCCCCGCGCGCCGAATCGTCGGATGGTGCATAAACGCGCTTAAAACAGCAGCAGCCCGATAATTTCCGCCACCAGCATCGGGTCAAACGGCTTGGTGATAAAGATTTTTGCGCCTAACTCGAACACTTCTTTCCGCACTTCCTCCAAATCTGCACCGCTGATGACTACGATATTAACATCGGGATCGAGCTGCAAAATATGCCTGATTGCATCCACGCCACTGACATCCGGCATGGATAAATCCATCGTCACGACATTCGGGCGCAGCCGGGTAAATGCCTCAATGGCGTCTCTGCCGGTGGTGGCTTCGCCGACTAACTCGCCGCCGATAATTTTTACGGTCTGCGCGAGCAGCCGCCGCACGTATTTCGAATCATCGGCCAAGAGAAAACGCAACGGCCTGCCGTCACCGCTCAGCGTCACGCCTTTCGGATAATAAATGCCGGATTTTTCGATGATGGATAGGGATTGGTCATCCAACTCTTCGAACGTCACTAACGCGGGATCAACCTGACACAGCAACGAAGAATCGTAGAGCGACGACTCGCTGATTTTCGTGGAAAGACGCCCGGTTTCATAGAGAAAATCGCGAAACCCCAACACGCCGATCCGGAAAAGATTATCCATCGCCATCGAATAGGTGTTTTCGCTCATCGCCTTCATCATTTCCACGCGCTCGACGCCGAAAAACTCCGCCAGTTCTTTGCTGGCCTCTTTGCTCTGCGCATTCAGCATGTCCGTCGCCGTTTTCAAGACGCGCAAGATGGCTGTCAACGTGTCGGCATAGCGCTGCACATGCTCGTCAGGCGCGATGAGGCAGCTTTGATTTACCAGCCAGTTGACTTTGCCTTCCATGCCGGGAATGGCGGAACGAGAGCCGGAAAAATAGAATCTCCCGCCGTCTTTTTGCGCATGCGACGTCCAGGGCTGCCAGCAGGCGATGGCGTTAATCTGATGGTTGAAAAACGCGGGAAGCAGATCATGCGGCAGCAAATCGACAAATTCGATCTTCTGCATATCCACGCCGTAATCGCGCGCCATTTTGTCTATCGCCAAATAGATGGCCGCGCCCTTCGGCATGCCGACGCGCTTGCGTTCGAGATCGCGGGGATGAACAATGCCGCTGGCGCTGTGGATAACGACCTGCTGCGTTCCGGCAATGTCAGCCAGCGGCGCGAGAATTTTGTTCTGGTAGCCTTGTTCTTGCAGCGCAATCGCGGTCATCGGCGTTTGCATGATGGCAAACGGTTTCTGCTGTGCGGTCAGCACTTCTTCGGCCATCTTCGTGCCTGATTCGATAAACCGGCACGTCACGTCAAGGTTGGCGTCCCGTTTGAATAAATTCAATCGAACGGCAAGCGCAAGCTGCGCAGAAATATTCGGGTCTAAAACCCCCCAGATTTCAAGAGATTGTTCCATCACACGTCGCTCCTCATTTCTCAGTACAATGCAAATCGTCATCATCAGACCGTTCTATTGCCGTATAGACCGCTTTATATGCGAAAGGATGCAAAATGAACAAAAAATTTTATCAGCCAAACGGTTTTTTTTGAAATCATGAACGGCGTTGTTGCTTTAATTAAAATAATTAACTTAAACGCTACTATTTTCTTGACATGAGAGACAGAGCAATTGGCAAGTTGATATTGACAAGCAGTTTCTCATTTCATCCCCGTATGATTTCTCATAACAGCATGCGCCTGATGCTGCAAGGAATTTGAATGTCCCGCATCATGGCCTGATCTCATTGAGGATATTTTATGAAATATTTTGATTTATGCGGAGTCTGGGAGGTTCGCAAGGCGCAAGAAAGCGCAGCAATCCCGGCAAGCGTGCCAGGATGCATTCACGCTGATCTGCTGGCTGCCGGAAAAATCGAAGACCCGTATTATCGCGACAATGAAGCCCGATTGATGTGGATCGGAGAGACCGACTGGGTCTATCGCCGCACATTCGATGCTCCAGCGGAGTTATTGAACGAAGGTCGCATCTATTTGCGTTGCGACGGGCTTGATACCCTCAGCACGATCACGATCAATGGCGTGAACATCGGCGCGACGAACAATCAGTTTCGCATCTGGGAGTTCGATGTCAAATCCGCCCTCCGCGCTGGCGAAAACGTGATCGAAATCTGCTTTGCGTCAACAATCCCCTATATTCAGGCCGAGCAGCAGAAACGTTATCTGAATTTGACTGGCCTCGGCGTTGATCCGCTGCACGGGCAGCACCGGATTGACGGCAGCAACCGCATCCGCAAAAGCCAGTGCAACTATGGCTGGGATTGGGGGCCGATGTGCGTCACCGCTGGAATCTGGCGGCAAATTGGGCTTATCGCCTTCTCCACTGGGCGCATCACCGAGATGCAGATCACGCAGGATCATTCACAAAAAGGATCCGTGCAGCTTCGCGTGCGCGCTGCTGTCGAAACCGCTGCGCCTGTCGCGTTTCGGGCGAGCATGACGGCCATATTCGCAGGAGAAATTGTCGCCGAAACAACCGCCGATGTTCGCAATAACAGCGTAGAAGCGATATTGACGATTGGCAACCCGCAGTTGTGGTGGCCGAATGGATTGGGCGGGCAACCGCTGTATGACATCACGCTTGACCTGCTTAACGACGAAACCGTCGTGGATGCTCAGAAAAAAACTATCGGACTGCGGACGCTCGTGCTGGATCGCCACCCCGACCAGTGGGGCGAATCGTTTCAATTTGTCGTCAACGGCGTGCCGTATTTTGCGAAAGGCGCGAACTGGATTCCGGCAGACACGTTCGTCACCCGCGTCACGCCGGAATTTTACGACTACCTGATTTCCAGCGCCGCGCAGGCCAATATGAACATGTTGCGCGTCTGGGGCGGCGGCATTTATGAAGACGACGTATTTTACGACCTGTGTGACCGCTACGGCATCACGATCTGGCAGGATTTGATGTTCGCGTGCAGCGCGTATCCCGGTGCGAATAAGGAATTTATCGCGAATGTGCAAGCAGAATTGGCCGATAACGTCAAGCGCATGCGCCATCATCCCTGCATCGCCTTCTGGTGCGGCAATAACGAACTTGAGCATATTCATGCCTGGTTTTTGAGTGACGAGCCGAAACAGGGCTATATGACGTGGGACGAATACAAGCAGATGTTTGATGTGGACATCCCCGCCGTCGTTTTGAAACATGACCAGGAACGAGCGTATTGGCCGTCAAGCTCGCATTCGCCGGTCGGCGACCGCAAAGACCCGAACAATCCGCGCTGCGGCGACGCGCACCTGTGGGAAGTCTGGCATGGACGCCAGCCGTTCGAATGGTATCGCACCTGCGAGCACCGCTTCAACAGCGAATTCGGTTTTCAATCGTTCCCCGAACCGCGCGTGGTGGCGTCCTACACGCTGCCTGAAGAGCGAAATATCACGAATTACATGATGGAATGGCATCAGCGCAGCGGCATCGGCAACGACGCGATCATTCAATACATGCTGTCATGGTTTCAACTCCCGACGAATTTCGACATGCTGCTCTGGCTTTCGCAAGTCCTTCAGGGGATCGGCATGAAATACGCGGTCGAACATTGGCGGCGCTCCAGACCGCGCGGCATGGGAACGCTGTACTGGCAAATCAACGACTGCTGGCCGGTTGCCAGTTGGTCGTCCATTGATTCGTATGGCAACTGGAAGGCGCTGCACTACATGGCGCGGGATTTTTTCGCGCCGCTGCTGATTTCCGCGATTGAAGACCCGCAGCATGGCACGGTAGAAGTCCACGTCACCAGCGATATGCTGGAGGACGCTTCAGGACAGGTGCGCTGGACGCTGTCCGATGCGGATGGGAAGGTTTTAGCGCAAAACACGCTGGATTGCAGCCGGTTTGCGGCAAGCGCGGATACGAAAGTCTGCTTGCTGCAATTCAAGGATCATCTGAAAGAATACGGCAACCGGAAATTGATCGTCTGGCTGGAATTGCTGGTAAATGGCGAGATCGTCGCCGACAATTTAGTGACATTCACGCGCCCGAAACATCTCGAATTGCGCGATCCGGAATTGGCCGCGAGCGTGCAAGAGGAAGCTCCCGGCGTCTTCGGCGTTACCATCAGCGCGAAACGTCCTGCATTATGGGTCTGGCCGGAACTTGAGGGGCGGCGGGCGTCCTATTCCGACCGCTTCTTCCATCTGTTTCCCGGCAAACCGGCAGTCGTGCGCATTCAGCCTGCCGAACCGATGACGCTTGCCGCCTTTCAGCAGGCGCTCCGGCTGTATAGCCTGACTGATACCTACCGGCAGGCGTAACAATGCAGTAATAAAGCACCCCTAAACCGGTCATGGTTCGACTCCGCTCACCATGACCGGCCATTCGCATGGCGCGGCGCTGAATGTGATTGTGAGAACAGAGCGCTGTGTCAGCGAAATATTTTTCTTGACAGGCGCAGAGCGTCTGCCTGACGCAGAAAACATGATGAAAACGTTTTTCTTGCGTTGGCTTCGCGCTTTTGTCATCTTCGGAGCGCTTCTGTTCCTGTTTGGCTCGTGTGCGCTGCATACTCTACGGAAACCAGACATGCATCCGCTTTATCCCTCTCTTCAGCAGTTACAACGCGAACGCCAGCCGTTTGCGCTCTCGCCTTCTGGGCGCGAAACTCCCGCGCTGCAAGCCTACCTCAAATTTTACGGCTTAGAGTTTGCGCACGCGCAGCATCTGTGGGGAATGGTTCTCTCAGGCTCGCATGAATTGACAATGCACGTCTTTCTGCCGTCGCATCCGAAGGGAACGGTTTTTCTGCTGCATGGGTATCTTGACCATACCGGCATTTTACGCAATTTGATCCGCGCCTGTCTTGAGGAAGAATGGGCAGTCGTCGCATACGATTTGCCCGGGCACGGCCTGTCATCTGGAGAACGCGCCTCGATTGCGTCGTTCGACGAATACGTGCAAAGTTTCGAAGCTGTGCTGCGTGCCTGCCAATCGGCGCTGCCGTCGCCCTACGCCCTGATCAGCCATAGCACGGGTGGCGCGATTGCGCTCAGTTATCTTGCCGACCATCCGACCGCGCCTTTCGAGCGCGTCATTTTTTTAGCCCCGCTTGTGCGCTACAAACACTGGCATCTTTCCAAACTCGGCTATGGATTAGGCGCTCCGGTCGGCATAAAAACTGTGCCGCGCCGCTATCCGCGCGACGTGGCTGACCCGGACTTTTTAGCGTTGATGAAAACCGATCCGCTGCAAACGTCTCGCGTTCCGTTGCGCTGGGTTCGCGCAGTTTTCGACTGGAACACGCGCATCCGGGAACTGCCGCCGATCTCCTTGCCCGCCTTGATTATTCAGGGAAAGCAGGATGACGTCGTGGCATGGGAATACAATATTCGCTTTCTGCAAACCAAGCTTCCGCAGGCCGAAATCTACTGGATTGACGAGGCCGGGCATCAATTAGCCAATAGCGTGCCTTCTATCCGCGCTGAAGTGTTCGAAACGATTTCTGCGTATTTGGCGACATCGAACGGGCGTTAGCGTTCGCATCATCGGCGTTTTGGCGGGAACCCCTGAAATGTGCGTGGTAATATTTTACTCTGCGCATTCATTTGTGTCAGTTATAGTGAAAATGATTTTCCCGCATCGAATCGCTATGAAAAACATGATCCCATATAAAGAACGGCTTGGCTGGCTGATTGCGCAACGCGACATGATCGGCGTCCTCGCGGTGGCGGTTGGCGGCAGTCTGATGCTTGGAGATTGGCGCGTCGGCGCGGCGCTGCTGCTGTTGGCGGGCGCGTATGCGTGGCGCTGCGTTCGCGACGCTGAGACGCTCGCCGCCATTCAGCGCGAGCGAGAAGCGCTGATCTCGCAACAAGCCGAATTGCAGGCGCAAATCGTCCGGCATGAGCAGATGGCAAACGCCTTGCATCAGAGCGAAAGCCGTTTTCATTCCGTCATCACTCATCATATTGATGCGATTTTGGTCGTTGACTTTGCCCATGTCATTCGCTTTGCAAATCCAGCGGCACAAGCGCTGTTCGAGCTTGCGGCAGACCAGTTGGTCGGCAAGAAATTTGCGATTCCGGTCATCGAAGGCGAATCGGTGGAATTCGAATTACCCAAGCGCACCGGCTCGACGTCCATCGTGGAAATTCGCGCTGTCGAAATCGTCTGGGACAATGAACCCGCCTATTTGGAGTCCTTGCGCGATATTACGGAGTATCGAGAGGCTGTCGAAGCGCTGCGGGATTCGCAAGATCAACTGCGCATGTCGTACCAGCGCGAACAGCAGCGCCGCCAATTATCGGACACGCTCCGTGAAGTCGCGAAAATCGTCAGCAGCACGCTGGATCAGGACACAGTCATTCGCATCGTGTTCAGCCAGTTAGAAAGCGTTCTCGCCTATGACTGCGTTACCGTTATGCTGCTGACCGATCAGCATGAACTGGTCTTGGCGGCGCGGCGTGATGTGCTAAGAGAAGAAGAGGGCGACGCCGATATTGCGGCGCAGATGCTTCCGTTGAATAGCGCGATTTTACAGGCAAAACAGCCGATCTGCATTCCTGAAGTCGCCTCCGATCCAACCTGGAGAAATTCGCTTCTCCCCCATGGAGTGCATTCATTTATCGGGATGCCGCTCCTTGTGCAGGAAACGCCGATTGGCATTTTGACGGTGGCGCGGCGCGATGGCGCCGCCTACACTGACGATGATGCCCGCACGGTGTTTTCCTTTGCCGCACAAGTCGCAATCGCGATTTACAACGCCAAACTTCACGCCGACACCGAGGAACGCAGTCGTCGGTTAGCCCTTTTGCACGACATTTCACTTGCCGTGAACTCGACGCTTGAGTTATCCACGCTGCTGACTGCGGCGTGTCAGAAATTCGTCGAAAATTTCGAGGCAGATCATAGCGGCATCGTCCTGTTCGAGCCAGACGCCGCGCATGCCGAAGTGAAGGCTGAATATCCCTCGCAGCATGCGGTTGGCCTCCGCATTCCGCTGGAGGGCTATACGTTGATGCAAGACATGCTTGTGACACTCACGCCACAGGAGGTCTATGATGCCCAGCATGATGCGCGGATGGAAAAAGTGCGGGAAGTGATGTGTTTGCTCGGCATCCGCTCGATTTTGATCGTGCCTCTTATCAGTCAGGGACAGGTAATCGGCTCATTCAGCTTAGACAGCATGGCGCGGCAGCGCCATTTTACGCCAGCAGAAATCGCGTTGGCGCAGACGATTGCCACGCAATTGGCGATGGCGATTGAGAATGCGCGGCTGCTTGCGCAGGAACGCACTCGCCTGGAAGAAGAATTGGAAACGGCACGGCAGATTCAAATCAGCCTGTTCCCATCAACGTCTCCCAATATTCCGGGGCTTGACATCGCAGGAGTGTCGTATCCGGCAAAGAAAGTCGGCGGAGATTTTTACAATTATTTTGCCTTTGACCAGACGCATTTCGGCATTGCCGTCGGGGATGTTTCTGGAAAAGGACTTCAGGCGGCGCTGATGATGGCGCTGTCGTTTGGGTTGATTTCTATCGAAGCTCGTCGCGAAAACACGCCCTCCATGCTGCTTTCGAAATTGAATGCCGACCTGCGTCCGCATACGCAGCGGAATAAAAAAAATACGGCGATCTGTTATCTCGCCGGAGAATTTCTGTGCGATGGACACGAGAACTTGTGGACGATTCACGTGGCGAATGCCGGAATGATCGCGCCGCTGATGCGCCGCCGCGACGGGTCTGTCGCCTGGATTGAAGTCAGCGGGCTGCCGTTAGGCATGGTGTCCGGCATGAAATATGTTGAGCGCGAGGAACGCCTTCGACAAGGCGATCTCCTGATATTAAGCAGCGACGGGCTTGTTGAGGCGATGAATGTGGAGGGAGAATTATATGGATTCGAGCGTTTTGAGGCCGCGCTTGCCTCTGCGCCAGCCGATTCGGCTCACGCTGTTCAAGAATATCTGCTCGCTGATATCCGCCGATTTCTTGGCGAGATAGAATTGCATGATGATTTGACGATTGTTGTTCTCCTTGCGACCTCAGATTCGCTGTAAACGCCCCCAAAAGAAATTTTTTTGCATCGGCGAAGTGTTTTTCTCTGCGAACTAATACTTGACAACATTCTCCGCCTCTCTTTGCGTTATCATGCTTGATGACGATGAGCGTATTTTACGTGAATGTCAGGCTGATGCATCTACGGCTAAGGGGGGATGTTGTTGACAGACAGCGTCGAATAGCCGGGATGTGTATCGCCGTTTTTTATTCAATATAGAGGAAGATATGCAGATAATGGGAAAAATTTGGGGGCGTGCTGTTGCAGGAGTATTGATTGTCGTGATTTTTATGCTGTGTCCGGCGGCGATGGCGGCTGAAGTGTCTGATTATAAAGCCGCGATTCTGATCGAAGCGCAAACCGGACAAGTCTTGTTCGAAGAAAATGCGCATGGCAAAGTGATTCCCGCCTCTCTCGTCAAAATGATGGTGATGCTGCTGGTGATGGAGCAGATTGACGCGGGAACGCTGAGCTTGACGGATACGGTCACGGCATCGACATGGGCAAGCAAAATCGGCGGAAGTCAGGTCTTCTTATCCGAAGGCGAGCAATTTCCGTTGGGAGAATTACTGAAAGCGATTGCCATGCACTCCGCTAATGACGCTGCGACGGCTGTGGCGGAACATGTTGCCGGAAGCACGGAGGCGTTCGTAGAAATGATGAACGCCCGCGCCAAAGAATTGGGCTTGAATGATACGACATTCGTCAACGTGCATGGGCTTCCGCCCTCAAAAGGGCAGGAAGAGAATTACACCAGCGCCTATGACATGGCGATGTTAGGGCGCGAATTGCTTAAACATTCCAAAGTGCTGGAATGGACATCTGCTGTTGAAGATACCTTTCGGAATGGCACGTTTACGCTGACAAATACCAACCGGGAATTGATTATGAAATATCCCGGCGTGGATGGGCTGAAAACCGGCTTTCATTCCGGGGCAGGCTTTAATGTCTGCGCGACCGTGCAGCGCGATGACCTGCGCATGATCGCGGTCGTGATGGGTGCAAGCGGTAAATCTGATCGGTACAAGGGCGTCGTCTCCTTGTTTAACAAAGGGTTTACGCAATTCGAAAAAGTGCAGGTGCTGCGAAAAGGCTTTACAGTCGGAGACCCGCTGCTGATTTCCAAAGGCAAAGAACGGACGGCAACGTTAGTGGCATCGAATAATGTTACGCTGCTGATTCCAAAAGGCAAAAAAGACGCGATCAAGCAAGAGGTCAACATCCCAATTCCCCAAATACCAGCGCCTGTTCCGAAAGGAGTTCGCTTTGGGGAAGTCATTATTTATCTTGATGAACAAGAAATCACGCGCGTTGACCTGGTCACGGATCGAGATATTGAAAAAGGCAATCTTTTTGACCGGATGAAGTGGTGGGTT
>CAZMEO010000024.1:20955-22369 GCA_964565315.1 uncultured Candidatus Moduliflexus sp.
TAAAATATAGGGAAGAACGAAGTCTTTTGGCAGCATTGACAACGGGAATGTAAAATTGGGTTGACAGAGAACCAAAAGAATATTATTATACTAATTGGGTGTTTCGCCCCCATCGAAATGGAAAAGTTTGCGGTTTGTTTTCAAACCTGAGCTTGCTGCCGTGTCTATTCAGACAGAGGTATCTGCTGACGTAGAATGCGGCGATAGAAGAGAAGGATATGATCGAGACCATCGATGTGCAGACGCAGACAAGAACGGAGTTTGTGGATATTACGGCGCAAATTCATCGGGTCGTCCAGAATGTCGGCGTGAGCAACGGCGTGTGTTACGTGTTTGTGCCGCATACGACGGCGGGCGTAACCATTAACGAAAATGCCGATCCTGATGTGCAACGCGATATGATCATGGAAATGAATAAAATTGTCCCGTTCGAAGATCGATATGCGCATTACGAAGGGAATTCGGCGGCACACATCAAAGCGAGTCTGTTTGGAAGTTCGGTCACGGTCTTTGTCGAAAACGGAGCGTTCGTATTAGGACGATGGCAAGGCATTTATTTTTGCGAGTTCGACGGGCCGCGTCATCGAAATGTATGTATCAAAGTTATTGAGGGGTAAATTCATTGAAAATTTTTCAGTGATCTCTCTAAGAAATGAAAAAACTTGACGAATTTGGCCTGACAAAATCAAAGTGTTTGGCACAAGTTTGGAGGGGAAAATTCCCTCCCCTGCTATATCGAAACTCTCCGACAAAATGGGGGGAATCATGAGTTGCATTTTGCATGGACGATCTTGATTCAGGAAAATGGGGGGATTTCTGAATCGTTTCGCGGAGGAAAAATATGGCAAGTCATTCTTGCTCGTTTATTGTGATTCCTGATGCGTCATCACAATGCAAGCGATTTACGGTTCCCAAATCGTTAATCTGGGGACTGGTGGGATTTGTGCTGTTCATAATGTTATTGGCTGGCGGCGCGGCGTATATGATGATTTCAGAATATCGCGCGATGGCAATGAAAGCCGGACAATTGGAAAAATTGAAAAAGATTTCGGCAAGTCAAAAAAGCGCAATTGATCGGTACGAACAGGATATTACGCAACTTAGCAGACATCTTGCGCATATTCAGCAATTAAATTCACGTTTAATGGTACTGTCCGGCTTAGACCCCGCTCAAAATCGTGAAGGGCAAGGGATTGGTGGTGGTGATGAAGCCGAATCGCCTTCTGAAGAAAATGGTGACGAAGAGAATCGCGAATTAATAGAGACTGAGCCGTAAGCCTATGCTGCAAGACGTTATTGTTGCAACAAATAATCGAGGCAAAATTATTGAAATTCAGAATATTCTGAAGAACGCCTCATGCCGAATTCTTCCTGTGAGTCAGATTGATCCGAACTTTTCCGTGATCGAGGATGG
>CAZMEO010000025.1:0-1581 GCA_964565315.1 uncultured Candidatus Moduliflexus sp.
ATTCGTCCCGGCACGAAATCCACTTCCCGCACGGTGATGTTGATGCGATTGGTATGCTGCCCGGATTTGTGCATCGTCAAACGGATTTCATGCTCAACTGTCAACACTTCGGCATACATGACCACGTTGTTGAAATGCTGAATGCGCAAAATTTCCTTTTCATTCGGAACGTACCGCGAGTTGACGACTGCAATCAAATTCACCGGGTCCATGTGCAGATGATAAATGTATAAATCGGCCATGTATCCTTCCTTTCCCCAAGATATTTCTTGACCTGATATGAGGGATGTTTTATGGGAATGCCTGACATCCTTTATGTAAACAGCGCGTGATCAAAGAAATTGTCAAGAAAAACCTTTGAGGAACTGCCTGACGCAGGCGATAAATGCCGCTTGCCGTCAAGCAGGAATATCTGCATGTCAAAAATTGCCTATTTTGAATGTTTTTCCGGCGCGAGCGGGAATATGATTCTCGGAGCGCTGATAGATGCAGGCGTGGCGATTGAAACGCTTCGGAACGAACTGCAAAAGCTGAATGTCTCAGGATTTGAAGTCGTTTGTACGCGCGTCATGCGTAACGGCATTTCCGCCGCGCATGTTGACGTGAAAACCGAAGAAACCCATGCGCATCGCCATCTGCATCACATTGCCACCATCATCGAACAGAGTTCGCTTGCTCCAAAAATTAAAGAGAACGCGATTCGAATTTTTACGCGCTTAGCCGAAGCTGAAGCGAAAGTCCATAATACCACGCCCGAACACATTCATTTTCATGAAGTCGGCGCGTTAGACGCCATCGTGGATATTGTCGGCGCGGCAATCGGGCTGCATCTGCTCGGCGCGGACGCGATTTATGTCTCGCCATTTTCGCTCGGCACAGGTTTTGTCACCTGCGCGCATGGCACGATTCCCGTGCCGGCCCCGGCAACGGTCGAACTGCTGAAAGGCAAACCTGTTCGGCAGACCGACATCGAGGCGGAATTGGTCACGCCGACCGGCGCGGCGATCCTCAGCACGCTTGGCACGCATTTCGATACGCCGCCGCCCTGCCAGTTCGATGTTGTCGGCTATGGCGCGGGAACGCGGGAATTATCCATTCCGAACGTGCTGCGCCTGAGCGTCGGCGAAATCGCGGCAAACACGCCATGCGATTCCGATACCGTCACCGTGCTGGAAACGAATATTGACGACATGAATCCGCAGTGGTATGATTACGCCTTCGAACGCTTGTACGCGGCAGGCGCGTTGGAAGTCTTTCTCACGCCTGCGCTGATGAAAAAGAATCGTCCGGGCAATCTGTTGACCGTGATCATGCCCGCCGCTGTCCGCGACGCCGTGGTTGACATTCTGTTGCGCGAAACGACCAGCATCGGCGTGCGCTGGCATGAAACCCAACGAGCGAAGGCGCAGCGGGAATGTCGCGCAGTCGAAACGCCGTTCGGGTCAATCTCGGTGAAAATTGCGCGGCTTGGCGAGCAGATGGTCAACGCGACTCCAGAATACGACGATTGCCGCCGCGCTGCCGAACAGCATGGCGTCCCGCTGAAACAGGTCTATCAGGCCGCGCTTGAGGCGGTGAAGA
>CAZMEO010000025.1:1681-3574 GCA_964565315.1 uncultured Candidatus Moduliflexus sp.
CTTCTTGGCGTGCTGCTGTTGATTTTTATCGTGCCATTCGATGAAGGCGGCAACGATTACATCGGGCAGGGGATCGCGCAGATATTGCTGCTCGTCGGCGGGATATTCTGGGCGACTCAAACGCTGCGGCGCGGAAAAGTCACATTCGTGATCGACCGCATCGATGGGTGGGTGTTCGCGGGCATCCTGTGGTGTTTCATTTCGCTCTCCCAGTCCGACTATAAATATGCCACTGTGCTTGAACTGATCAAAATCTTTTCCTATGTGGCCGTGTTTTATCTTGCGCGCGCCCTCTTCCCATTTCGCCAGGCCAGAATGTTGATTCTGCTGACGATCCTTGCCAGCAGCCTCGTTCAGGCAATTGTCGGCTGGGGGCTGTTTTTGACGCATCAGACTCGATTTTTGCAAGCCGATCTGGTGAATGCGAATATTTATTCCTGCATGCTGCTGTTTGGCGCGAATATCGCGCTCAGCGCGCTGCTGTTCGGCTCGCAGCATCTTTCCGAAACGCCTCGCCGGACAACATTTCTCCTCATCGCTCTGAGCGCTCTGCTGTTCTGCTTTTTAGTTTTTACGACGTTTGTCCAGAATGAATCCCGCAGCGCCTTCATCAGCCTGATCGTGAGCGTGTTGTTTCTGGCAGCCTTTCGCAGCAAACGCCTGTTGCTCGGATTTCTTGTCGTCGGCATGTTGTTATTCTTTTTGCCCTTTTCAGGCGGCAGCGTCTTCCAGCGCCTTCAAAAACGCGACGACCCCTATGCCTATGAACGAATCGGCATCTGGATGAGCAGCCTGAAGATGGCGCAGGCTCATCCGGTGTTCGGCGTCGGTTTAGGCATGTTTAACGACTGCGCCAAAATGTACAATTTCCCGGTGAGCCATGGCGTGGCGCGGTATGGAAAAAATATCAACGAAGCGCATAACGATCTGTTGCAGATTGCGGCAGAAACCGGAATCGTCGGACTTGTGATTGTCGTTGGCGGCCTGGCGCTTTTGTTCTGGCGAGGCTGGCAGGCCGTGCGTTTCGGGCTGCGCGATTGGCAGATTATGGCGACAGTCAGCGCAATGCTCGGCGTCGTCATTCAGGGACTGTTTGCCAATCTTCTGATCTACCCCGTCATCCCGATTCTATTTACGATTCTGGCGGCTCTTCTGACGGACAACGCGAACCGGTATCGGCAAAAAACG
This sequence comes from uncultured Candidatus Moduliflexus sp., assembly GCA_964565315.1. Lineage (GTDB taxonomy): Bacteria > Moduliflexota > Moduliflexia > Moduliflexales > Moduliflexaceae > Moduliflexus. The sequence goes on from CAZMEO010000025.1 coordinate 2,870, forward strand.
TTGATGTTCAAGGCGTCCTGGCGCTGGTATCTTTTGTTAGGGCTGATGAGCGGTTATGTATTGATCTGGATTATCGCGTATCCGCTGCTCGGACATGTGCATTACCTGAAATTCTCGGAGGCCATGCGCCGGAATGACCGCGCAACTGCGCTGAAAGAGCTTGATGCGGCGCTGGAATATATCCCGATTCATGCGAATTATCACTATGATCAGGCGCTGCTGTTTTCGGAATTCTTTCGGCGAGGGCATGATCCGGCGATTTTTACGCAGGCCGAAGACGCCTTTCAACGAGCGATTCACGCCAATTCTGTCGAGTATATCTATCATGAGAGCCTGGCGCTGCTCTATCAAGAGCAGTTTTACGCGCTTCAATCTCGCCCGAAAAGCATAGCGCTCAAAGCGCTTGATGCCTTTCAGAATGCCAGCAGGCGCAATCCGTTCAATCCGTTCATTTATTTCAGCACCGCGCTGCTGTATGGCGATCTCAACGAATACGAACGCGCCGCCAGCCTGCTCGAACATGCAGTCGAACTTGAGCCGAACTTTATTGCAGGCCATCAATGGCTCAGCAAATGCTACGCTCTTCTTGGACGCCGCGCCGAAGCGGAAACTGCGCTGCGCAGCGCCGATGAACTGCGCGAACGGTATCGCGCCTATAGACCTCAATCACGCTATGAATACGCATTGCTGCGCCCGTTTTCTGAC
>CAZMEO010000025.1:3674-18770 GCA_964565315.1 uncultured Candidatus Moduliflexus sp.
ACCATAGCCCGCCGATGAATCGGCGGGCTATTCGCGTTGTGTCCCTCCGGGACGAACAATATACCTACTACACGAAGTCAGTAATTTTTCATGCTACTTCGTACCGCTGACGTCCTCGTCGGCGTTTCAATAAGAGGCCGACGAGGACGTCGGCGGTACGTTACGCCTGTAAAAACTAATGACTGCGTGTACTACCCTTGTCAATGCTTGGGATGGTGGGCGATCAAATCGCGCGTTTATTCCAGTCTGCCCCATCTGATTTGATACGGCGTCATCGTGGCGATCACGCTTCCGTCCCGGCATTCCAGCGTTTCTTCCGCAATCAGATCGCGGCAGGCCGAGCAGCGTGGCGCAAGTTCGTCCGGCAGTTTTAAAGCCGCCGTGACAGGGCGCGGCGATACGTTCTGCGCAATCAGCATGGCCTGAAACGGTGTTTCGCAGATGCGAAGAAAGGCGAGCAGCGACGACGGGACATGTTGAAGCGGAATAATCGGATTCTGCGGGCGAAATGCCGGAGATGCCACGCGAATTTTTAACAGTTTGACGTAAGACGAAAAGACGGCGCATGTCAAATTCCCCGGCGTATTCAATATCTCTTGCAGGTCTTCGAGCAGAACCCGCCCCCGATTCAACTCACGCGGATTTCCTGTGTCAAGATAATACTGAAAATCGTTGCGCATCGCGAATGGCGCAGTCAGATACATAAACGGAATCCCCGGCAGCGCTAACGCCATCGCCAGCGCCGACATGATTTTTTCCGGCTGCTGATCGAAGAGGCTCGCATACGTGGAAATCGCTTCATACACGACGTGAATCGGCGTGCCGTTGCTGTCGGTTGTGCGTTTATAATTGACAAAACGCGGCTCGGCTTGATGGCGCTGCCGGAAACGTGTCCGGTAATCGTTCGGCAGTTGGAGCGGATCGCTCGAAGGAAGCTCGATCCGCCGCTGAAGTTCCTGCTGTCCGTGTTCATTGTAATAGGCGGCGACTCGTTCGATCTGAGATTCAGTCAATACGGCCTCTCCCGGAGTGCTTTGCGGAGCGCGGCAGGGATTCATCGAAGAGCCGTCGTGCGTAACGCCGCAAACGACCGCCCACGCACTCTCATGTTCCGGCGGCGCAAACATGGCGGCATGTTGCTGAAACGCGGTGGCGTCAGCCGTCATTAACGTATGCGGAATCAGGCCGCACGGCACGAAATTATAGGTCAGGTGCGCTTTGGGATGCCCCGGAGTGGAGAGATAGCGTTGGCTGTCTGCTAACGGCTCCATGCTTTCCGCCAGCAGCTTAACGCCTGGATTCACCATTTCCGCCAGCAGACGGAATAATTCAACGATTCGATGCGTGTTTTCAAGATGAACGCACGACGTTCCCCATTCCTTCCACAAATACGGGATCGCGTCAAGACGCACCATTGCGGCGCCTTGCAGAAGATAAAATAGCAACGTTTCCGCCATTTTGAGAAACACGAACGGATTGGCGTAATTCACGTCGGCTTGATGATCGCTGAACGTCATATAGACCCAACGCGTCGAGCCATCGGGTTTTTTGACCGGAATTAACGGATGATGCGGGCGTGGGCGGTAAATATGGGCAAGCGCGTTGCGGTTGAATCGTTCCACCTCTTCTTCGGCATCGAATCCGATAAAAAATTCTCGAAAATCCGGATCATCGCGCAGATAACGCTCGAACCACGTCGATGCGATAGAGAGGTGATTCGCCACGAAATCTACCGCGACGCGGCATTGTGTTCGCAGCGCCCGCACGTCATCCCACGTCCCCATGTCAGGATTGACGGCAAACGGATCGGCAATATCAAATCCGCCATCTTTGTAGGGAGAGACATAAATCGGCAGCAGATGCACGGTCATCTGTTGAAATTCGCTCGCGCTGAATTGTTCCTGAAAAAACTCTGACAAGGCTTGCAACGGCGTCTTTCCTGGAACGTGTGAACGCAGATGATCGCCATAACAGATAAAGACGAATTGACGTTCCGACCAGGCCTCGCCAGCTTCAAGGAAAAATTCGCCCGGCAATCGTGCCTGCGCGGCATGAATGAGATGGAGACAATCTTCTCGAATGCGAAGGGAATCTATCGGCCAAATGGCGTTTAGCAATTCGCTCAATCGCTGTTGCTGTTCATGAGACACCGCATGGTAAGACGACTGGCGCACTTCTGGAAGCGCAAGAAATCGTGGATCAATGTTCATGATAGAAATGCCCTCCGCACTGTGCTGCTGGAAAGTTCGATGCCTGCCAGTTACACGATCCGGGATGCATGAAAAAGGAGACGATTGTTTCTGGTGGTCAATACAGCAGACAGCGGAAATTTCACAAGAGTTAAAAGGAAGCAACATATAAAAAAGATCATCCTAAATTTGCCCTTCTCATAAGGAAAGTCAGGAAAAAATATCATGATTATGAAGAAAAATAATTTTTTTTGCATTTAACTCTTGATTTTTTTGAGGCGGGATATATTTTGTTGTGTGTTAGCACTCACAAAGAGTGAGTGCTAACGAGATGGTTCATAACACCACAGCGTATATTATTGTTGATGTCGTGAAGTGCAGACGAGAAATCGTCGCAGTGTTCGAAACTTTTGACGAGGAGGTCAATGTTTATGAAGATTCGTCCATTACAAGATCGCATTTTAGTGAAACGTCTTGAACCGGCTGACAAAAAAACCGCTGGCGGAATCATTATTCCTGATACCGCTAAAGAAAAACCGCAGGAAGGCGAAGTCATCTCCGTCGGACCTGGCAAAGCCGGGAAAGATGGGCAGATTGTTCCCGTGAGCGTGAAAGCCGGCGACAGAGTGTTGTTCGGCAAATATTCCGGCAATGAAGTGAAAATTGATGATGTCGAATATATCATCATGCGCGAAGACGATATTCTTGGCGTCTTAGAATAAACGCCTCTTTACGCCGTATCCCGTTCGAAAACATCAACGAATTGCATATCGAAATGGTTCGATCTGACATATAAGGAGATTTGATTTATGGCAAAGCAATTGAAGTTCGGAGAAGAAGCGCGCTCTGCTGCGTTGAAAGGTTTGAATACCCTGGCAGATGCCGTCAAAATTACGCTTGGCCCGAAAGGCCGCAACGTCGTGATTGACAAAAAATTCGGCGCCCCGACCAGCACCAAAGACGGCGTGACCGTCTCCAAGGAAATCGAACTGCCGGATCCGTTCGAAAACATGGGCGCGCGCCTCGTCAACGAAGTCGCCAGCAAAACCAGCGATGTCGCGGGCGACGGCACGACGACAGCGACCGTGTTAGCGCAGGCAATTTTCCGCGAAGGCTGCAAAAACGTTACCGCTGGCGCAAATCCGATGGATTTGAAACGCGGCATTGATTTAGCGGTTGAGACAGTGGTTGCCGAATTAAAGAAGATCAGCAAGCCGGTCGAAGGCCAGTTGGAAATCGAACAGGTCGGCACGATCTCCGCGAATAACGATTCCACCATCGGCAAAATTATCGCCGAAGCAATGGACAAAGTCGGCAAAGACGGCGTCATCACGGTGGAAGAAGCCAAAAGCATGGAAACCGCGCTGGATGTCGTGGAAGGGATGCAGTTTGATCGCGGCTATCTCTCCCCGTATTTCGTGACCGACGCGGAACGGATGGAAGCGATTCTCGATGATCCGTACATCCTGATCAACGAAAAGAAAATCAGCAGCATGAAAGACCTGCTCCCGATTCTGGAACAGGTGGCGCGTATGGGCAAACCGCTCATGATTATCGCGGAAGACGTGGAAGGCGAAGCGCTTGCGACCCTCGTCGTCAACAAACTGCGCGGCACATTGCAAGTGTCTGCCGTGAAAGCGCCGGGTTTCGGCGACCGCCGCAAAGCGATGCTGGAAGATATTGCCATTCTGACCAACGGCCAGGTGATTTCCGAAGACCTCGGCATCAAACTGGAAAACATTACGTTGAATGACCTTGGCAAAGCCAAACGCATCACGATTGACAAAGACAATACGACAATTGTTGAAGGCGCAGGCTCAGCGGATAAGATTCAAGGCCGCATTAAACAGATCAAAGCCCAGATTGCCGACACGACCTCCGATTACGACCGCGAAAAACTGCAAGAACGCCTCGCGAAGTTAGCGGGCGGCGTCGCGGTGATTAAAGTCGGCGCAGCGACCGAAACCGAGATGAAAGAAAAGAAAGCTCGCGTGGAAGATGCGATGCATGCGACCCGCGCTGCGGTGGAAGAAGGGATCGTTCCTGGCGGCGGCGTGGCCTTATTACGCGCTCTGCCTGCACTCGACAGCCTGAAATTGACTGGCGATCAGCAGATCGGCGTGAACATCATCAAACGCGCCATCGAAGAACCGATTCGCCAGATCGCGAACAACGCTGGTCATGAAGGCTCGGTCGTGGTGCAGAAAGTGAAATCGCTGCCGGCGCATGAAGGGTTCGATGCCGCGTCGGAAACGTATTGCGACATGTTGAAAGCCGGGATCATCGACCCGACCAAAGTGACGCGCACGGCGTTGCAGAATGCTGCGAGCATCGCGGGCGTGATGTTGACGACGGAAGCGCTGATCACGGACATTCCAGAGGAAAAATCGGCTGCACCGGCAATGCCCGGCGGCGGCATGGGCGGCATGGGCGGAATGTACTAATTCCGACGCCAGACATAAGACGAGGCAGGAGCTTCCTGCCCCATGTTGTAAGCTGTCAGACATCTTCAAGATGTCTGACAGCTTTTTTTATTTCACGTTTTTGTCTCTTTTTTTCCTCACATTCGACTATTTTTCGATAAACCTGTAATTTTGTGAAAAATTTTCTTGACTTTTGCCCTTTATTTGCCTATTTATGTCTTAGTCTTGATTATTTCGTAATGATTTATTCACGTTAAAGGAGGGGAGAACGCTATGGAACGTCAAACATTATACAAAAAAGAACGCGCAACACTGGAATATATCAAAGACTACATGTATAAACATCACATTGCCCCTTCTCTTGAGGAAATCCGTGAGTTTTTCGGCAAGAAATCGTTAGCCACCGTCCATAAAAGCCTCGGTCAATTAGAAAACAAAGGGTATATCCAGCGCAACAAAAATCATAACCGCTCGATTACATTAACCGAGCAGGCGATGGAATATTTCGGAATGAAGCCGATGAATTCGCTGCCGCTTATGGGTATGGTGAAAGCGGGCCCTGGCGGTGTGCAGAACTTTGGCGAGGTCAAGGATTATGTCGAAGTGCCAGGTTCGACGATTCAGGATGAACGGTACGTACTGAAAGTTCAGGGCGACAGCATGATTGACGCCTTTATCAATGAAGATGATTTTGTCGTTGTCGAAAAAGTCCCCGAGCTTCCGATCAACCATATCGTGGTGGCGCAGCTCAACGGGGATGCGTATATCAAGCGCCTCATCCGACGCAGCAACGGACAATTGATCCTGCGCTCCGAAAATCCTGACTATGACGATATTTTTGTGAAAGAAGGCGACGAATTTGCTGTTGAAGGCAAAGTCGTGCAGATGATTCGAAATTATGCGTAGTAGTTTCAGACTCGCATTTTATCTTATTAAAACGCTAATTTATTCGCTCGTAATCTTTCTGCTGAATTGAGCGGCAGCGATTGTTTGACAATATCAATCTGTTGATTAAATAGCTGCGTTTCATCAGGCCGGGATCGAGACGTCAAACGGTGCGCTAACTCGAAGGCGGACAGGCTTTTTTCAAGTTGTTCTCGTAAAAAAATATCCGCAAAATTTCCGGGTTGAGAACGATTTTCATCATTGCCAAGAGCCACAGCAGCGCGATAGCGGAGAAAGGCTTGTTCCCCCTGTCGCAGAGCAAGTTCCCAGAGTTGACGTCGAAGCAAGCCAGATGACGCAACGAGAGGGCATGTCTGCTCGGCTGAAGGATCGCAGGAGATTGCCTTCCATAAAAGATGTTGCGAAAGCGCGTCGTCTCGAAGCGGCGCAATATTGCTTTGATAGGCCAGAAGAATCGAAATTGCCTGCCATGCGCCAGAGCGAGAGGGCATTTGGGCGCGCATCATCCGAAGCTGCTGCAAATTCTCTCGTCCGGTTTCCATAAACAGACTTCGTGACGCTGAAAATTCTAAAAAAGGAAGATCAATGGTATTGCGAGGCCCATCGCCAGCCCAGCGGAGCAAAATATCCTGATCGGCAATCAGCAGCGCTTCGACTTCATCAATACTTTCAATATTCATTTCAAACAGATTGCGTTTCGCATCTTCGAAGTGTTCAGCGTTCATCGCAGTCCATGGACGAGTTTTCCCCACAATCACCGTGTCGAATAACCCGCCAGTCCAATACAGCCGGGCATACGGAAAGACATCGGTAAAAGAGCGAACAATCATTTTAAAATCCTCCACGCTCATTTGAGCGAGAGGCAGCCAATGCGCCATCACGCCATCCGGCGTCAGGCGTTGCCGAGCGCGAGCAAAATAATCGCTTGAATATAGCGTCGAGGCGCTTCGAAAAAACGGTTGAATCGGGTCTGAGGTAATCACGTCGTATTGCGAGCGTGTCTGATGCAGATAATTGAAGCCATCATCTACGATTGTCGCGACTTCAGGTCGTTCAAGAACGTGATGATTGTATTCGGAAAAATATGTAGCGCCAACAAAGACAGTTTTTTCTAATTCGACAATGTCAACGTGTTCGAACTGATGTTGTGCTAATGAATCCAGCGTCATTCCCGTGCCAAGCCCGATCACCATGCCATGACGAAACGCATTGGACAACAGCGCAGGAAAATGCCCCAACAGAATTTGATTTAAGCGATCAATAAAGGTCGTGCTGGCGACTGGCTTGCCATCAATAAGCATCCCCCGTCCAGAAGCGACTTCTTCGACAAGAACGGTAGAAATCGTGCCTTCCTGAAAATACAGATTTTTAAGAAGCGGATTATGCGTTCTGAACGCTGTTCTCCCCAAATATGCTGCCGTCCATCCGGGACGATACGCCGCGAGACTCAGGAAGCACAAGCAAAGCGCTCCGATCATGATATATGGACGATATGTCAGGTGTGTATGAGCGATGCGAACATAAATGGCTAAGGAAAGGAACATCATGCCGATGCAGACCAGATAGCTCGCCGCGCTGCCCATCATTGGGACGAACAGAATGGTTGTGAGCAGCGACCCCGACACGGCGCCAATCGTATTGACCATATACATGATGCCTATTTTCGAGCCGCGCTGCCCATGCAGCATATACAGACGCGCGACAAGAGGGAACATATACCCGAACAGCAGCGCCACAGGAAACAGCGACATCATGCAGACAAATGCCGTGCCGATCAACGCATTATGCCAGCTATTGTTGCCATATTTCAGCATGGTAAATAATTGAGGCGTGAAGGGAAGCAGGAGAAATTGCGCCAGCAGCAAACCGATCAGACCCATTTGAGAATAGGCCAGCCGTTTTTCGACCAGCATCTCCTCTCGATGGAATCCTGCAATCATTCCCCCGATCCCCATGCCAACAATAAACGTGGCGATGACTATCGTAAAGGTGTACGTCACACTTCCAAGCGTAATCCGCAGCAGGCGAATCCATAACACTTCGAGCGCAAATGTCACGAACCCCGAACCGAACGCGACGGCATGCAACGCCCATTGCGGCGGCGTCGGCCTGGAAAAGCGGCGATACGAATCGGCGTTCGAAAGATGATCTCGCGCTCCGGCATTCCTGAGTAAAAAAACGCATAACGCAATAATCGCGTTTAATGAGGCGGCCAACCCATTGGTCACGTACAGCCCGAACGTTGGAATCAGCCAGAACCCTGCGGCAAGACACCCCACCGATGCGCCCAGCGTATTCAGGCCATACAATTTCCCGATTGACGCCCCGGCGGGGAGTTTCATGCCTTCCGACCAACTCATGATCAGCGGCACGGTGCCTCCCATCAAAAAGGTTGGGAAAAAAAGACACAGCACGACAAGCGCAATCCGCAAAAAGAACGGCACTCCTAAAAGAAAAGAGGTCAGGTATGGAAGCAGGCCGGCAGTCACTCCGATCCCTAATTCAACAAGCGCATACAGGGTTAATGGCGAACGAACGCGACGGCTCAACTCGCCGAAACACCAGGCGCCGACTGCCATTCCTCCCATAAATGTCGCCAGCACGATGCTCGTGGAGGTCGTGCTGCTGCCAAGCACGGTAGATAACCAGCGTCCCCAGATGATTTCATAACCTAACCCGCATGCGCCGGAGACGGTAAAAATCATCTGAATCACCCACCAGAGCATTCGAATCTTCAACGACTCTTTCTCTTTCATGTGTTCCCTTTCAACGAGCATATTCCGAAACCGGTCATTCTGAGCGGAATCGAAGAATGACATCGAACAATTCTTGTAGGAGTGCTATATCACTCATCGTGCGAACAAAATATGAATGGAAGAGCATCGCGAGAATGCCCCTCCATCCAGAATGGGGATTACACCTGCGCTTTCATGGACACCGGCTGTCCGGTCGATTCCAGCACGCTGAGCCATAAAAAGCTGTCAGGCGAAATTTTTTTGCGGGATGACGTGGTAATCGGAATCGGCACGTGCGTGAATAAATCGTGCCACCGTCCGACAATCATATCCGTCTTGCCCGCCATCGCCGCATGAACCGCGTTCCGCCCCAAATGAGCGCAGAAGATGCTGTCGCTGGCGTTGGCCGGGATACTGCGAATCATGTAGCTCGGATCGATATACTTGATGGTAATTGGCGTTTGTTTGGATTTGAAATATTTCGTGATCTCATCTCGCAGCAAGACCCCAATATCTTTGTGCAGGATATTGCCAGAGGCATCTTTTTCATCCGCGCCTTCGAAAAATTCCTGCCCGGCGCCTTCTGCCACGACAATCACGGCATGATGACGTTTTTTCAGGCGTTGTTCCAGCACGTCAAGAAACGCCCCTTTGCCGTAGAGATCAAACGGCACTTCGGGAATCAGCGTGTAATTCACATCCAAATTCGCCAGCGTGGCATTCGCAGCAATAAAGCCGGAATCTCGTCCCATGACCTTGACGAGGCCGATGCCGTTCTGCGCGCCTCTGGCTTCGACATGTGCGCATTGCAGCGCTTCGTGCGCCTCGGCCACTGCCGTATCGAATCCGAATGTTTTCGCCACGTAGCCGATGTCATTGTCGATGGTTTTCGGCATGCCGATAATCGAAATCGGCACTCCGCGCTTTTCGACTTCCATAGCAATCACATGCGCGCCGCGCAACGTGCCATCTCCGCCGATGCAGAACAGGATGTTGATTCCAAGCTTCTCCAGCGTGTTGACCATCACCGCGGGGTCTTCTTGTCCCCGGCTGGACCCAAGCACCGTTCCGCCAAGTTCATGAATCCCTTCGACGCTTGCTGGCGTCAATTTGATCGGTTCGAGCCAATTCGCCGGATTTAACCCTTTGTACCCATATTGAATGCCTAAAATATTCTTCACGCCGTATTTGTAATAGAGTTGCATCACAATGGCGCGAATCACGTCATTCAGCCCCGGCGAGATGCCGCCGCATGTCACAATCGCGGCTTTGGTTTCCGACGGATCAAAGAAAATCTTTTTGCGCGGCCCGGCTTTTTCAAATGAAATTTCATCCGGCATATCCGTTTCATTCGGAATTTCGGCGGCATATCGAATCCGCGTGGCATCCGATTCATACATGGATTCCGGAAAGTTCAATGGAGAAGAAATACGACATTCTCCAAGGGTTTTCACGCGAAAATCTTCAAATGTTGGCATGCATGCAGTCTGACGTTCACGATGCAAACTGAGCGTTTTGAAGACGAAACGGTGCATCCTGAACGAGACATTCCTTACGCTCCCACGGCGTTGAGGACAGCCGCAGCCACCTCTTTCGCCTCGACGGAACCGTCAATGGTTTTGATCAGCCCGTGTTTCGCATAATGTTCAATCAACGGAAAGGTCTGCTGGCGATAGACGCCCAATCGTTGGCGAATTGTTGTTTCGTTGTCGTCGTCGCGCTGATACAGTTCGCCGCCGCAGGCATTGCATACGCCCTCTTTGGCAGGCCGATTAAAAATGATATGGAATAACGCGCCGCAGCTCCGGCAGGTTCTCCGGCCAGACAGCCGCGCCACCACCACATCTTCCGGCACGTCCATGTTGATGACCGCCGTCAATGGAGTTCCCAATTCTTGTAACACACGATCCAACGCTTCAGCTTGCGGCACGGTGCGCGGAAATCCGTCGAAAATATAGCCCGGCATGCAATCGTCCGCCTTAATGCGCTCTTTGACGATGCCGATAATCACGTCATCCGGCACGAGATCGCCGCGATCCATGTACGATTTTGCCAATTTGCCGAGTTCCGTGCCGTCTTTGACAGCCTGTCGCAAAATATCGCCGGTCGAAATCTGGGGAAGATGATATTGTTCCATCAGAGGTTTGGCTACCGTCCCTTTGCCTGCGCCTGGGGGACCTAACAGTATCAGTCTCATCGTCTGTTGTCAGAACGTCGTCTTTCGCCAGCCGGTTGCCGCTGTTGCGCGAGTTGGCTGCGAAAAAGACGCTCTTCTCCTTGAAATCGTGTAAAATCTATGATGGTCGCGTCTCGCTGACTTCGAAATGCCATAAAAAGATTGACGAAATCCATCGTATCGAGGCAAATGGATTTGTCAATCAAATACTCTTCAGGAGTGCAAAAGCGTGAGCTTGCCGTAAAACAGGCGTTTGCATTCTTGCGAGAGAGGATGGCCTGATGCCAAAAACCGCTGTATGACACGAGGAAAAAATGCCGATGCCTTCAACAGAAATCTATCTTGTCCGCCATGGCGAAACCACGCTGACGAACGCCAAACAATATGTCGGTTCGACCGATATTCCGCTGTCTGAGCATGGGCGAGCGCAAGCGCGACGGCTGTCGGAAAAACTGCGAGATACGCATTTCGACGCCTGCTATTGCAGTCCGCTCGGACGCTGTCAGGAAACCGCGCAGATGATCGTTGCGCCGCATCGATTAGGATTAAATTTCGTGGACGCGCTGAGGGAAATTGACTATGGAAAATGGGAATTGCTGACCGTTCCCGAAATGAAAGCGCTGACGCCGGAAATCTACGCAGACTGGGAACGCGATCCGGCGAGCGTGCAAGCGCCCGGCGGCGAATCCGGCGACGAGGTCTTGGCGCGAATCCGACCGGCGTTCGAGGAATTAGCCGCCGCGCATCTTGGTCAGCGGATTCTGATTGTCGCCCATCGCACGGTCAATCGCATCTGGCTCTGTCATCTATTGGGGCATCCGATTGCGGCGTATCGTTCCGCCGTCGGCCAGGATTTGACCGCGCTGAACATTCTGCGCTACGATCCGGAAACTGCGCCTTATTTTTCGGTGGCGTTAATGAATGATACAGCCCATCTAAATGTGAATACCAGGCATTAATCCCAATTCTTCAAATAAATACCACGTAGAGACGGGTCGCCGACCTGTTTCTACAAAACCTCTGGTTCACTCATGAGACTCTTCTTATAGACAAACATTGTTAATACATCTGAATGTTTGTATTGGTCTATTTTCTGAAATCCTAATTTTTCATAAAAATGATGATTCCGATAACTTTTAAATGGGGTAATCAATTCCCATTCTTTTGCATCCGTTATCTCTGATTCAATGAACTGCATGGCCTTTTTCCCAATTCCCTTTCCTTGATATTCTGGCTTGATGCTAATCACGCGAATATAATATCTGCTCTCGCCAATTGGCCGAATGATAATATCGCCAATAATTTGATCTTGCACGACGATTTTATAGACGATTTTGGTAATGATATGATCTCTCATCGCATTGAGCGATTCGTTATACGCCGGGCATTCGCCATAAGCGATAAAATCATCATAAAATGCGGCATTTTGCGCTGTAATAAGCGCATTCGCATCTTCAAGACACGCCCGCTCAATGAATACTTGCATATTTATTCTCAGTTTTTTCTCTTATAAGTGCCTTTCCCTTCGGCATTATTTCGATAAAAACTTAATGGTTATCAGGAAATACAATAAGTCCACACTGCTCAAGTAATCCTCGCATTTGATGTTCAAATATTTTTACGCCTTCAACCTCTGTGACACGAATATCGAGCGAACCAAGCACAGCCCCTCGCAAATCGGCATGGGCAAACTTCGCAAATCGTAATGACGCTCCGCTAAAATTGCTGCCGATTAAAATGGCCTTTTTGAAATTGACTTCATCAAGCGCAGCCCATACAAAATCGTTGTGAGATAGATCGCATTTTGAAAAGTCCGCTCCGCGCAAATCGGCGTATTTCAAGAGATTATGCGTCATTTTAACAGAACCGTCAAAATGCGCCTTGAAAAAATTTGCGCCGATGGCTTCTGAATCCTCTATTGTCGAAAGAAACATATCTGCGCCTTCAAAAAGGCACGAAGAAAGCCGGCAGCTTTTAAAATACGCTGAGCGTAACCGAGCGCGCAAAAAACGGCAGCCTTGAGACGTTTCCGCATCAAAAAACCGACACCGTTCGAACGCGGCATCTTCGAAATTTGTATCCATAAAATCACAAGCAATAAATGCCGTTGAGGACGCACTCAAATTTTCCCACACATTATCGTTCATACGGCATCGGACAAATTTACAACCTTGAAACACTAAATTATATGACGTATTTTCCCGTATCTCCGCATCTCGAAGTTCGATATTTGAGAATGTCGCGCGATCCTCTAAGCGTGATAAAAATTCCTCTTCAGTCATGACTTGATATTCATTGTTCATTTCATCTATTCCGTTTGCAGATGGCCATTTTATCCCTCCAAACGGTATCGGCGATAACATGCATTTTTTGAGGATCGCTTTAAGAGTATGAAGAGTTTACTCTGCCGATGACAAGAGTTGACTAACAAGCAGGCAGACTGCCAATTTCATTGGAGATGTCTAATCATTTTTTGGCGAAATCAAACGCCCATCATGACGCCTTCAACCATTCAATCGCGTTTAGTTTGGCAATTTTGCGCTCAATTGCAATCTTCTCGCAATCCAGATAGCGCAGAAAACGCTGAAAGCAACGGTGAAGTTCAGCTTTTAGCGGCTCATTCGGCTCAATTCCAGATTCCCACCACCACTGTTTGATCTGCAACACGCCGCTTTCTTTGTCGCGCCCCGGCTCGAAACGCGCCACAAAGCGGTCGCCATGCAGCACCGGCAGCACGTAATAGCCGTATTCGCGCTCATGGACGGGCTTATACACTTCCCAGCGATAGCGGAAATCGAAAATCGTTTCGAGCAAGCGCCGCTCCCAGAGCAGGTTATCTAATGGCGCAAGAATCGCGGCCTGCGGTGGAACATCTTCGAACGCTTGAATCGTCGGGAGAAACACGCGGTCGTCCTGCCGCAGATAGAGCGGCGCGTTCATGCCTTCGACCTGCGCTTCAACGATTTTTTCCTGTTTCAGCAGCGAATTGAGCGCCGCCTGCCGTTTTGCGCTTTTGAAATCCGCAATGCCGAGCCAGCCGTCGCCAGCTTTGTTCCAGAGCAGCCCTAAGCTGCCAATCCGTCGCAGCGCGTACCATTCATAAAACTGCTCGTCGGTCTCGTTCGGATCATCAGCGGCCAGCAATTCCTGCGGCAGATGGCGGCTCGCAAAATCGTACACGCGGCGCGTATGGACTTTGTGGTGAATCACCAATTCGCCCCAGAGATACATGCTTTCTAAGGCTGCCCGCGCCAACGTCGTCGGCGACCACCACCAATCAACCACCTGCTTCATCTCCAAATCGAGCGACGACAGCGGGCCGCGCTCCTCGATGGCGCGGCGCACCTGATGCAGCGCCGCTTCGACTTGTTCCCCGCTGCGGCGCGGCTGCTTGCGGTTCTGCTCGCGATACCGCCGGAAATACGGCCAATCCTCGACATGATAAATGGACATGTTTTTGTCCCAGCCGTCGAGCAATTGGCGGTCAGCGTAGAGCAATTCCTGCATCATCGCCGGGCGAAAATCCGCAATCCGCGCTTGCAGCGCCAAATCGTGATTATGCCCGACAATGTTCAGCGGATCAAACTGGATGCAGCCGACATGGCGGATATATTGCACGATGCCGGATTTGCCTTCAAGCGCGTAAGGCGGCCAGAGATGCTGATGCGCGAGCAGAAAGCGCCGCGCTTCCTGTTTGGTTAACGTGATACGTTCCATGCTTCAAGATTGCGTTTTCGGCAACGAATTCATCAGCGCGAAAAAATATTCGGCGCTTTGGGTTTTATACAATTTATACCAGGCGTCCAGCGTTTCCGGCAAAAATACGTCGAGCCGCTTCAAAATCTCGTATGAAAATTCAAGCGGCGCGACGCCTGCGGCGGTGATCAAATCGCCGTCAATGGCTGCCGGAATCTGCTGATAGAGCGCTTCGCCTTTATAATTCGGACAGGTGGCTTTCAAATACCCAAGATCGTTGCTCGTATGTTTGCGATGATCAAGGAAGCCGTTCGCCGCTAAGGCCACTGTCGCACCGCAAATCGCTGCTACCGGGACATGCGCGTCTAAACAGGCGGTCACTTTCTCGAACACAGGCGCGTGAAACGGCTCTGTCCATGTGAACCCGCCCGGAAGAATCAACAGACCGGCGTCATAAATGTTGAATTCGGAAAGCGTCAGGTCTGGCAGAATCTTCAGCCCGCCCATTGTCCTGACCGGAGCGGTTGTTACGCTGACGGTTTGCACCTCATATTGCAGCGTTTTATCTTTAAAACATTGTCCCGATTGTAATTCAGCGGTCACATACGCCGGCTCCCAGTCCGCCAGCGTATCAAAGACGTACAGATATGCGATTTTTTTCATAGTTCTCCATTTCATGCCAATTGCGGTAAATACGATCATATTCCACTGTGAGGAGTGCGCCGTCGTCGGCGCATTGCGGCGACCTCGCCGCACTCCTGGCACAACGAAAATGTGGTGTAGGCCGAAACTGTAGTTTCGGCCTACGACAATGATTCCATTTAATGAAAAGAGAGTGATTTCTGTCAAGCGAATATTTTAAGAATATTTTACTTGTCTTCGCCTTTTTTTCTATTGTTGCACAAAATAAATCGTCGTATCCCCGCGCCGAAAAACCGGCGTGAAATATTGCGGGAATTCCTCGAATTTTT
>CAZMEO010000025.1:18870-22085 GCA_964565315.1 uncultured Candidatus Moduliflexus sp.
GTATCCCCGCGCCGAAAAACCGGCGTGAAATATTGCGGGAATTCCTCGAATTTTTTGAGCATCTCCGGCGCAAAATCGCGGCGTTCAGTCGAGCCGACAACCACGTAGCGCGCCTGATAGGCGCGGAGAATGTCAAGAACGCGGGCAATATCGCGGCTGCGATAGATGTCCGCAACATCGCTGCGGCGCGGCTCAGTGCGCTCCCAATGTTCGCGGATCGCCACATGGCTGGGCCAGCCAAGAATGGCGGGCAGCCCGGTATTCGCGGAAATGCGGGCGTAATCATACAAAAAATCGTTGTTCACGGCCTCGACAATCGTCGGAGTGCCCGGCACGTTCGCATTCAGCCAGCCAATCGCCTCATATTCGTCAGCGTCCGTCGCCTTGAGGTACGCCAGCCCGTCTAACGTCGGCGGAAGCCAGCGGCGCTGATACTCGTCTCGCCCGTGACGTTTCGCATAGATCGTCATGGCGGGGAACACGGCGCACAAGGCGATATACGCCCCGACGCAGGCCAGCCAGACGACATAGCCGGAGCAGGCGGCTTGTGGCGGCTGTTTCATCCGTTTCAGGCGCGTGAAACCTGCCGCGATTCGCGCCAACGAGTAAGCTGCCGCAATCGAGAAGAGCAGCCAGGCCGGATAATAAAACCTGAAAATCGTGTTCATCCGCTTCCATTCGCAGCCTTGCAGGTAATCTCGAATGAAAATCAGTTCGCAGCCCGCCACAATCGCGCACGCATAGGCGAAGCAGAGCCAGGCGAATGCGTCGGCGCGATGGCGCTCAAGGCGTTTTGACAGCGCCACGGCGCTGAAAAGCATGGCGCTGAGCGCAAAGAGCAAGGTCGCCAAACGCAGGCGGAATGCGCCTGCCGCGATGAGGCCGACCACGACGCCGATTGTCAGCAGGCACGCCCCGGTCAAGCCTGCCGCTGCGGAGCGGGCGCGAACGGCGTGCCAGACGCACCACGACAGCGTCACGAACACAAACAGCCCGAACATCGTCCAGAACGCGGGAAAGGGCGTGGTGGCGCTTCCCACAAAGCCGATTCCCATCTCTTTGCGAAAAAACGTCTGATAAAACGGCAGATAACACACAAAGCTTGCGGGAAGAGCCAGCGCCGCATGGACGAGCGGCGTCAATGCCCCGTTCCAGCCTTCCCGCAGGCGCGAGCGATGACGCCAGAGATGCAGCAGCGCGGTCAGCAGCAGAAAGATCGCGCAGGTCGGGAAATCCCAGCTATTGACGACAGCGAGCGTGCCGAGAATCAGCGCGGACATCGCCAGCGGCCAGAGCCTGAAAGCCGACGCGCGCGGGGCAAAAAAGAGGTTCAGGCCGATCTGGAACGCCACAAGGACGAACGGCAGATTCAGCAGATGCGCGTGAAGGTCAACGAAAATAAATGTCCAGAACGGAAACTCATGCACCGAAAACGGCACGATTTCATGCGCGCAGCGAAAATAGCGGTAATACAGTTCTTTGCGTGTCACCCAGTCTCTCAGCAGAAAAATGCCGTCGAGATTGCCGAGAATGCAGGCAAAGACCGCACCGGTGAGCGCAACGGCGAAGCGCCGCGTCAGGTTGTAGGCCAGTGCGAAGACTTGCAGCATTGCTAATGCCGGAAAAAGCGCAAACGCCAAATTATAGGAGATTTTCGGCGCAATGCCGGTCAATTTTGTCAGCGCGGCGACGAGATACTGCCCGACATAATAGTAATTCAGCGGAAACCCGGAAATCCAGGGATCATGCGGCGGCAGCGCGTCCGAGCGAGCGAGCGCGTTCAGAATCGAGAAATCCGACGAGCTTTCGCTCCAGAAAATATCGGGGTTATAGGCTCTGAATGCGATAAATCCGGCATACGTCCCGAAAAAAAGGAGTTCGTGCGCGGCAAACGTTTTCCAGCGGCTTGAGAGCGTTTTCGACAAGCTGCGCCGATATTTCAGCGTCACGCCAAGACTGATCGCGGCGAGCCATGCGACCGCGCTCCAGAGCGCCGCCTGCGTAAATGCCGTCAATTCGAGGCTTGTCCCGATCCAGACGAGATAGGCGGGCAACAGGATGCCGCACGCTTTCGCCGCCGCGTAGCCCTTATCCGTCAGATTGCCGAACGCGAGCCACGCCAGCGGCGCGGCAATCAGGCCGAGCAATTCCACCGTTCCCCACCACGCCCACGCCGCGCCCCATTGAAACGGTGACGCCGTCGCCGATGAATGCGGCAGCGAGCCTTGCGACAGCGGGCGAGGCTGCGCGAAGCGCAGCGCGTCCGTTTCGAGGCGGGGAAACGCGAGCAGGCGCTTTCGCAGCGTGGCCGGATTCTGCGCAAACGGCGCGTTGATGATGGCTGCCGCGAGTTCTTCCGCCGGAATGTCGCGCACTTTTTGAAAAAGAATCGTTTTCGGATGGTCATGCACGTTAAAACTTTCGTCGGCCAAATCGTCGTTGAACGTCCAGCCGAACAGCGACGGATAATTCGTAAACGGCGCGGCTGGCTCGAAGCCGAGTTTGCCATCGAACAGCAGTTGATAGTATTTGATGGTCAGCGGATAGTGGTCAGGGGCGCACAACACCGAGCCATACAGCCGCCTCGTGGCGAGAAAGATGAGGTCAGCCCGGCTCAACTGCTCGGCAATCGTCCGAATCTTTTCCGCATTATCAGGCGGATAAATCTCAACCTGCTCAAGATGGTAGTCGCCTGGATTGCCCCCGTCAACCGGCACAAGCGTGGTAAATTCCCACGATTCGGTGAGAATCGTCGCGCCTTTCGGAATCGTGGCGTAAATCGCCCGCGATGCCTGAACGCGCGAATCGTCGCGATGATA
This sequence comes from uncultured Candidatus Moduliflexus sp., assembly GCA_964565315.1. Classification (GTDB taxonomy): domain Bacteria; phylum Moduliflexota; class Moduliflexia; order Moduliflexales; family Moduliflexaceae; genus Moduliflexus. The sequence continues at coordinate 21,690 of CAZMEO010000025.1, forward strand.
AATGGTCAGAAACGCGGCGGCATACCAGGCGGAATACGCGAACACGAGCGTCAGCGCCGCCGCTGCCGCCCATTTCCAGAGTCGTCCACGCCGAAGCAGATTGTCCGCCCAGATCGCGCCGAACAGGCAGAAAAACGGAATCAGCGGCAGAAGATAGCGCAGGAATTTCACCTTAAAGCCGCCGACAATCGCAAAGACCGGCACGACCCACGCCAACGCGAGTAGCGCGGCCTGCTGATGTTTCAGCGCGGAACATTCACATTTTGCGGCAAACAGCGACGCGCCGAGCCAACGCAGCGTCCAGAAGCTCACGACAGCCGTGCCGAGCAGCGTCAGCAGGCCGAGCGGCAGCCCCATGCCATAGCGGACAAGCTGCTGGAGCGGATACCAGTACGC
>CAZMEO010000026.1:0-7181 GCA_964565315.1 uncultured Candidatus Moduliflexus sp.
CGACGACGAGACTGAAGACGACAGCAGCGATGACGAAGACGTCAGCGACGACGAGGCTGAAGACGACAGCAGCGATGACGAAGACGTCAGCGACGACGAGGCTGAAGACGACAGCAGCGATGACGAAGACGTCAGTGACGACGACGCTGAAGGCGATAGCAGCGATGACGAAGACGTCAGCGACGACGAGACTGAAGACGACAGCAGCGATGACGAAGACGTCAGCGACGACGAGGCTGAAGACGACAGCAGCGATGACGAAGACGTCAGTGACGACGACGCTGAAGGCGATAGCAGCGATGACGAAGACGTCAGTGACGACGACGCTGAAGGCGATAGCAGCGATGACAGCGGCGACGATTCGTCTGATGACGGCGGTGACGAAAGCTATGACGACAGCGCCAGTGATGATGGCGGGGATGACGGCGGCAGCGATGATGGCGGAGACGATGGTAGTGAAGAATAAATAAGACTCCGCAATAAGAATGCTGGTTGGGCTGTATTGGCTGATTTGCGCTGATAAAAATCAGTCCAATCAGCATTCTATTCCCATAGTGGAAAACTTCGAGCCGAACATCGCCGCATTTTTGTAATTACTGTTCCTACACCAGAATATGCAAAAAAGCTTGCCCCGTCGGAATCAATCCCGCCGCCGAGCCGCTGCTCTCCGTCTTCGACGTGAATGAGCCGGATGATAGGATTTTATAGCGACCAAAAGAAATTCAATTTTCGATATGCTTGTTCGAATTAACGTTTCATGTATAAAGGAAAATTTTTATGAAACAGCTACCGATTGAGCAACTTCAACAAGATGTACTCCGTTTTTTAAACGGCGTCAGTTCGTTTGTTACATATATTGGAAATATGGTTGATTTCGACAAAACAAAGAATAGCAAATATATTGCTATAAAAACCCGAATTGATGATGAAATCGAAAGGATCAAACATCTGCAACTTCGCATGGCCGTTGTTGCGCCGATGAAGGCGGGGAAATCCACCATTATCAATGCGATTGCCGGACAGGAACTCTTGCCGAGCCGCAATACGGCAATGACGGTGCTGCCAACCGAAATTACATTCAATCCTAATCTTGCTAAACCCTATTTGGAATTACACAATGATATTCTTGCCGTTTTCGAAAATATTCGTGAAATTCTTCAGAAACGTCTTCAAGAACTCAAAACAAACAATGAGCCTCTTGATGAATTGGAGAAGATGGATTATCTGAAGACCCTGGCTGAACGCATTCGTTCAGGGCAATATACATTTCCGCATCAAAATAAAATCACAGATCGCCTTGATATTTATAAGACATTAGAAAGCATGAACGATATCGTTCGGTTATATGGAATTGTCGCTCCTGATTCTGTGGTTGATGTTTTTAAAAAATTCGAGACGATCCCTCGCATTCACGCACCAGTCTTGCATCTGAAAAATGCGCAAACCTCTGAAAAAATGGGAAATTTGATTGTAATTGATACGCCGGGGGAGAATGAATCCGCGAACCTAAATCTTTCTGATGTCGTTCAGGTGCAGCTTGAAAAAAGCTCTATTGTGCTGCTTGTGCTTGATTTTACACAGTTAAATAATCAAGCCGCAGAAAACATCCGGCAAAAGGTGCAAAATATTATTGATCACCGAGGGAGAGAACGTGGAAAAGAGCATCTTTATGTGTTAGTAAATAAGATCGATCAACGCGACGAAAAGAAAGATATGACTTCTGAAGAGGTCAGACAATTTGTCACTGTTCAATTCGGCATTAAAGACGATGAAAATCGTGTGTTCGAGGTTGCCGCCAAACAAGCATTTTGCGCAACGAATTTTTTGTTGGAAGTTCGCGAGCGCCCAAATCTTGACGTGACTGAAATGAATACATCCAAAGCGTTGGCAAAAGAAGTTTTGGGTGCCAAATGGGAGCGTAAACTTGCCCAAAGCACTCTTGGAGAACTCTCCGAAGAAGCTGGCGACCTCTGGGAAGATTCAGGTTTTAAAATTTTTTTAGAAAAAGCAATTTATACGCTCATGTTACAGGTGGCTCCGAAATGTCTGCAATCTGCGTTAAATTTTGCGAATAATTCACTCTCTTTATTGTTACACGATCTTGAAGAGCGAAAAGAAATGCTCCCTGTTGAACAAGGAAAAATTCAAGAACAATTACAGGCGCTTGAAGACGATTTGAAACAACTGCAAGAGCTTCAAAAACCCTGGGAAGCAGATATTATGGAATACAAAGGAGAATTGCAAACACGTTTGCGGAAGTTGATTAGAAGTGCAAAGAAACAGGCGACAATTCAAGATATAAAGTCTGAGGAAATCATAGAATTTCGGCAATTTTTTCATAAGTTATGCCAAGAATTCGAGGTAAGCGAAGAAAACACATCGTTTCAATTTTTGAATAAATACCGCGCTCAAGAATTTTCTATTCGGATTATTAGATTTTTTGAAGGCTATGTCAAAACCGAAATTGCAAATTTGCGCTTGACAACGATGCGAGAGATTCAAGCAACGAATGATCAACTTCGTCAGAATTTTTTGAGTAAAACTGGTCCGCTTATCAAGCAAGCAGAGGAACGCTTGCATAAAACTATTCATATCGGAATCAAGATGCCGAAACCAGAATGGCCAGTCGTGAGACCGGACATCGAAGATATTGTCGAGCCGAAACAGCAGAATGAAAACATCTGGAAATGGGTGTATGTCTGGAAAATTCCCTTTAGAATTCCATTGTGGGTAACGAAAGTCAAGATGTTTTATACGGTCTCGTTGAATAATTTGTATGATAAAATCAATGAATTGGTGGCGTCGAATTTTGAAAAAATCGACGCATCTCTTCGAAGCTATCTTGATCGAAATTTCGAAGCGCGGATGCGCGAATTTTTTGATTCGGTTCAAACATATTTCGAAGCCTATCGTAATACTCTTGAAAGTGCATTGAACGATCATAAATTGGAAGGAGAGAAAAAAGCGCGTTTAGTTAAAGATATCGACATGTTTATTCCACAAATCAAGTCGCAAATTCAAGATGCGGATAAACTTCTTGCTTCTGTGTCGGAAATCATGAGGCAGCAACATGGAAAATAGATTATCAAACAATTACTCTGTCATTCGGGAAATCAAGTGCTTAGAAGAACGCATTCCCCTTGTCAGCGATAAGGCATTGGTGGATTTGGTGAACGGATTCGATGTGAGCCGCGATATTCTGCGTTATCGAAAACGGCGCAACTTCTGGAGTTGGCTCTACGACCACTGTTCGGGCGATGAACAAAAACTTCGATTGCTGCTTGATGAAAATTTGCTGGTCGGACAGGAAAACATGCTGAAACTCGTTACCGAGTTGACCGACTCGTTGCGCGTGAGTCATGTCGCCGTAGAAGTTACGCAGCAATCGTTATTGGAGGCGCGGCAGGCGATCCGCAATCATTCACAAGAACTTCGCATGATTCAGGAACAGATTGAAAAAATTGTCTCTTGCCTTGATAGTCATGAACAACGCTTGCGTCATATCGAGTTGAAATTAGAGGCGAAGGAGGATTTCGAAAGAATTATCACGGCGTGGATGTCGAATCAAACGTATGTGGAGTTGCCGTGGATGATGCAAATCATGCTATTGACGAGAGAAATGTTCAGCAGTTCTCTTGCGTTGTATGAATTGGAAACAGGGGATCGTAAAACATATCGGGATAAATTATGCGGGAATATTTTTGCGAATTCCAAAAGAAGTTTACCGGAAAGAAAAGATGTGTTCAGTTTAGCGGATGAGATTGATGAAGCGTTTTCTATGATAGGAAAAGACGACTTATCGCTTTCGAACAGCTTGCTGGATATCCGTTCTATTGCTCCGAAAAGGCTCATGGAATTGCCGCATACATTTATGATTGGAACGGCCTTAGAAACAGCAATTCTTCCCTCTGAAATTCGCCCGCGCAAAATCGGGGAATTTGCGTTCGAAGTGTGCCTGCAACAACTTCCAGGAATCTATCGCACAAGCAATGCCGAGAATTTCGTCAAGGCCGTGATCAATGAAACCGCCGACGACTGTTTAAGAATTATGTCAGTGAGAAAGGAAACGCTTGCTTATGATAGACGATAAAAACGCGAAATTCGGATTAGTCCTGGCGGGCGGCGGCGCGAAAGGGGCGTATCAAGCTGGCGCTCTCCGTTACCTCGCGGAAATCGGTTTCGTTCCGCATGTTATCGCTGGCACAAGCATCGGCGCGTTGAATGGCGCAGTGTTGGCCTCGTATCAGCCGTTTTCTCAAGCGGTTCGCGAATTGAATCTTTTATGGAGCGAATTGGGCGAATCGAACATTTTACGGATTCATCCCGGCGTTATCGGAGCACTTGCGACAAAAACGGCGAGTTATTTCTTCTCTCAATACAACGATTGGGTCAATGCGTTTTTGCGAATGCAAGGCATGTTGAACGCCCCCGATTCATTGTTTGATGTTGCCCCGATTGAGCGTGTCTTACGAAAAGCCGTCAAACCTTCGGTGATCAAACATGGCATCGAACTCTGGGCGACAGTATTTCCTTCATTGCATCTTCCGAAAATCGAATATGATGTGCTGATTAGCGCCGCGCTCGATTTTGCGCGGGCGTTTTCGGGCGTAAAGGCTGAATGGCTGCGAGTTCAGGATTGCCAACACGACGAGGCGATTTATAAACTCCTGTTGGCAAGCGCGGCGATTCCGTTAGCGTTTCCGAAGCAAATGATCGAAGGTCAACCCTATGTTGACGGCGGTTTGGCGGATAATATCCCGTTCGGCGCATTAGCTCGGCAAGGATGTACGCATGTGCTCGTCATTCATTTATCGAATGGCGTGAGTTGGAATCGCTATGCTTTTCCAGAGCAGACGATTATCGAAATCAGGCCGGAACATCCGATGCTCAAAAATCATATTCCCGGCGTCGGATTAGCGCAAAGCATCATTGATTTCAGCCCGCAACGCATTGCGGAATTAAAGGAAAACGGCTATGACGATGCGCAGCGCTGCGTGGAGAAAATTCGTCATCTTATTGAAATCGTTACAGAGCAGCGAATCGCGATAAACCGGTTAAACGCATCTACAAATAGGCTTTCTAACGATCCGCCCTTGATATGAGGTGGCGGAACTCTTATAGCACTATGCAGAAGCATTGCCCCTGAAGAACCGCAGGGTTGGGTTCAATCCTCGTGAATAATGCAATAAAAGGAAGTTTCAGGAGAATTACGAACGGCATTCCCTTCGGCAAGCTCAGGGAATGCCGTTCAACATAATCATCCCTTTAGATTTGCCCTTTGCGGGCGGCGCGGATGTAGTTCATGCCGAATTGATCTTCTCCAAGCAGAAACGCTTTTGCCAATTTGAAACCTTCGCTGCCGGTATCAAGCGCGTTCAGGGCATCGGCGTTGATGTGGCGCGGGTCAACGATCCCGGCATCGCAGCCGCTTTCCACGCATAAATAGGTAAAAACGATATTCAGCAGCTTTCGATTCGGAACGCCGAAGGAAATATTGCTCAATCCCGGCGCAATGTGAATGCTCTGCCCATATTTCAGGCGAATCTGCGCGATGGTTTCCAGCACTTTTTTCCCATTCGACGTATCAACGGACACCGGAAACACGAGCGGATCAAGGTAGATTTCGGCGTCATCGAAACCAACGGCGCGAAGCTGCGGAATCAATTGATCGAAATTGTGCAAGCGCTCTTCGACGGTGGTGGGCATCGTTTCGCCGCCGGTCGCTCCGGCAATCACGACCGCTCCGGCGTCACGCGCCACCTGAATTGCGGCCTGCCGCTCCAATGAGACGGAATTCACCATTTTTGCGCGAGATGCGCCACAGGCATCAAGTCCGGCTTTCAGCAGGTCGATTTCCGATGAATCGATGCTGAGCGGCACGGAACAGGCGTCTTGAATCACGCGTGCGACCCATTGTATCGCTCGCGCTTTTTCCGCCGGATTCGTGCTGTATTCGTCCACATTCACATCCAAAAACGCCGCGCCGTTCGTTGCTTGCGCCGCTGCCATCTGGCGCAGATACGCCAGCGCAATCGGCTTGACCGCGTCATCGCCATCCATCCCCTGCTTGATGGCGACTGCCGCATGCTTGACCTTTTTGCCTTTTGTCCATTCCTCGAATTCTGTGGCCTCCGATGGCACTGGCAAGGCGTGGCGACCGTTTTCGTCGCTGAATAGAATCGCCTGCGTCCCGTCTTCCTGCGTAGCCACCAACCCGCCATCTATTTTTAACGTCCTGCTACAATGAATATTTTCGCCAATTGCGATAAATGCGGTCATGTTTTTTCCCTCTATTCAAATACAGCATTTCAATGCGTTGACACTCGAACTCTTGACAGGCATCACGACCCTGTCAGGGCTTCTGAATACGAACAGATTTCGCTATGGAGAAAGAAGCGGGTTTTGTCAAGGTGAAATGTCATTATGCGCATGGTAGAGCAGTGCGGATTGAGTCATGAGTTTTTAGAGGTCGCCGTCTCCAGATTCGCACCGCGCCGCTGCATCAGCAAGCACGATGGCGCGAGCCTGATTGACCCGACCGGCGGGAATCGAGGCATCGCCCTTGAGCAGCCGTTCGAACATCGCGGCCTTTTCGCCGCCGGTAATGACCCACAGCACCCGGCGGGCGCGATTGATAACCGGATAGGTCAACGTCATTCGGCGTCTCTGCTGATACAATCCGGTCAGCGCCACATCAGCATCCATCACATCCAGCGCCGGGTCAGCAGGGATTAATGAGGCGGTATGTCCATCAGCACCCATGCCTAAATGAATCAGGTCGAACACCGGCGGCGTTCCGGCGATCTGCTGAAGCATTCGGGCATATTTCCCCGCAGCCGCCCTTAGATCATCATCTTCGACCGGCATCGCATAAATCTGCTCAGGACGTAGCGAGGCGCATTCTAACAAGCTTTCGCGCAGGTGAACCAGGTTTCGGTCAGCGTCTCCCGCCGGAGCGATCCGCTCATCCACCTGCGCCATATACACGCCTTCCCAGGGCATCTCCTCGCGCCCAAGCGCCCGTAGCATCTGCCAGGGCGTTCTGCCGCCGCTTACGGCCATCACGAAGCGTCCGCGCGCAGCCACGTCTTCTCTTGCCATCGCCGCAATCATAGCCGCCGCCGCGCTCGCAACCGTTTCCGCATCAGGATAAATCGTAATTTTCATGCGCCTCCTTATTC
>CAZMEO010000026.1:7281-18128 GCA_964565315.1 uncultured Candidatus Moduliflexus sp.
CTCGCAACCGTTTCCGCATCAGGATAAATCGTAATTTTCATGCGCCTCCTTATTCCTTCATTGATGTTACGCAGGCACGTTCCCGCGCTATCATGCCGATTGTCAAGCGATATTTCATTGAAACGCATATTTCACGCCTGACCGAAATGCGGAGATTTTTCCTTGACAGTCGCCGTCTCTTGCGTTCTTTTGCCGTAAGAGATCGGGAAATGATTGAGAGTCTTGACGCCGACGATTTTGAATGAATTTTTTTCCAGCACTATAAAATTCGATTTGTGATTATTTGCATTTTATTGATAGTGATCTTGACAATACATCAAATATGATGTATGTTAAAAACAATTATTATGATCTGGCATGTCATCTATTATGAAACCATTGACGGATCCTGTCCGATATCGGAGTTTATCGAATCCCGCGATATGCGAAATCAAGCAAAACTTTTGAGCATGATTTCTTTGTTAGAAGAGCGTAGGCCAAATCTTCCTCGTCCGTATGCCGATTTTCTCGAAGATGGAATCCATGAAATGCGAATAAAATTGTCTGGAGAACAAATTCGTATTTTATACTTTTTCTGTTATCACGAGTTTGTTATTTTAACTCATGCATTCCGCAAAACGACGGAGCGAGTTCCCGCGTCTGAAATTCGAAAAGCAAAAGCGTATCGAGAAGATTTCTTGCGACGTTTCTCAGAACGGGAATTACGGCAGACATTATGAGAACATTCAAACAGCATCTCGCTGAAAAATTACAAGACCGAAATTTTCAGGAAGCGTATGCTGAAGAACAAGAATTATTACAGTTATCGCTGAAAATTGCCGAGACGCGCAAAGATATTGGACTCTCTCAAAAAGAACTTGCTGAAAAAGCGTGTGTGACGCAGCAGCAACTTTCCAGAATCGAGCAAGGAATGAATTGTAATGTATTGACCTTTCTCAAAGTCTGTCACGCACTTGGCATTACGCTCAACATTTCCGGAATCGCGCGATAATCGTCAGAGAAACTTATGCCGACCCAACTCTACATCAGAACATCGAGCGAGTACCTTGAAGAGTGGAATAAAGAGCGCATCGTCAACGCGCTGATCCGCGAAACGTATCTCGACCGACGCACCGCCGAAATCATCAGCGATGAGGTCGAAAAGCAGATCATCAGCCTCAACGTCCGCATTCTGACCAGCACGCTGATCCGCGAACTCGTCAGCGCCAAACTGATCGAACTCGGCCTCGAAAAAGCGCACAAGATGCACACGCGGCTCGGCGTGGCGCTCTACGACGTGGAGCAGATTATTCTGCATCAGCGCAAAAATCAGGCGGAATTTCTCTCCGGCCCGGAATTGACGAACCTCACGCTCGCCTGCCGCATCAAGCGCGAATACGCCCTGATCAACGTCTTTTCGCAGGAAGTCGCGGATGCCCACCTGCGCGGCGATATTTATCTCGAAGGGCTGGAATTCGTGGATCGGCTCTATTCCATCGGCCTGTCACTGGAATATCTGAAAAAATTCGGCTTGAGTTTTTTCGAAGGCGGATTAAAAACCAGACCCGCGAAACACCCCGAAGCATTGATTTCGCAGATGGTCGGCTTTACTGAAATTCTGCGCGGACACGTCTTTCATTCGGTGGAATGGGATGCGGTGAACCTCCTCTTCGCGCCGTATGCCGAAGGATTGAGCAACGCCATGCTGAAGCAATTGGCGCAAAAATTGGTCTTCGAGCTTGCGCGGCAATCCATGAGCCTGCGCGTTACGACGCTGCTACACCTCTACTGGCATCTTCCGGCGGAATTCAGCAACATTTCCGAGCTTGTCGCAGAAGAAAAAATTCGCACAAAAGCGACCGTCAAAAAACAAGAACCGCGCGACATGCTGGGCGAGGCGCAGCGTGTGCTGCTGACGCTGTTGGAAGTCTTGCACGAAATCAATCACGACGGAACGCCGTTTGCGCTGCCGCTGCCGGTCATCCATCTTTCCGAAGGCTTTTTCCAGTGTCAGGGGCATCAAGAATTTCTCGGCACGCTCGCGGAATTTCTGCTGAAAAAAGGGCAAGCCATGCTGGTGTTCGAACGCGGTCAGCAGCGCCGCGTCTTTCAGGCGTTTCAGCCGCCGCAGACGCCCGTCGCCGATGAATTCTGGAAAACCCGCCACGCGCTGATTAACAGCGTGGTCATCAATCTGCCCCGTTTCGGCTATATTGCGCGGCGCAGCGACATGCACCTGTTCGCCAAGCTGACGGAAACAATGGAACTCGCCGCCGAAGCCCACATGCAGAAACGTGTCTTTATCGAAAAATTGCTGGCTTCCGGGAAAGAGGGGCCGCTCGGCGTTTTGATGATGAAACCAGACGGGAGCAGCTTTCTTCGCCTTGAAGAGGCGGATTTCTTGATTGATTTTGTCGGGTTGAACGAATTGATTCAAATCCACAAAGGGACGCAGATTCATGAATCCGACGAGGCGGTCGCCTTCGGACAGGAAATCATCACGCACATGCAGTCGGTCTGCAACCGGCTGTCGCAGCGCCATCACATTTCATTCGCGCTCGGCGGCATGCCGAATTTCGCCGCCTCTTCGCGGCTTGCGCGGCTCGATCTGCGTTACTATTCGCCCGATTCCGGCCATATTGTCAAAGGCGATCTTGCCTCCGGCAAAGTCTGGTATGGCGACGGCATTTATATGAATCCCGACGCCGCCTGTCCGCTGCTGAAGCGGATGCAGATTGAAGGAAACTTTGCGAAACTCCTGACCGGCGGCTCGATGTCGCATATTGTCACAGAACAGCATTTTTCCCAGAAACGCGACCTCATCGAGGGCATCGCCGCCATCTATCACGAGACGGATGCGCCGTGCGTCTTGTTTCGATCAGAGAATTCGACGGACATGTCGCATGTATCTGATAATTCGACAACAATTTCCTGACTCATGCGTTCCCGCTTGATTTTCGTTCTTCATCAACCAACTTTTGCGCTTCTCGCGTCAATTCATTGGTTGACGCGCTGATCTGCTTTGTCGCAAATGACACGTGTTCGATCAGATCATCAATCTTCCGAAAATGCTCAAACAACACCTTTGCATTTTGGCTTGTATCGAGGATTGTCTCATTGATGCTTGAGGCGATGGGAATGATTTTTCGCACTTCTTTCCGTGAATTTTCGGCCAAATGTTTCACTTCTTGCGCGACGACTGCGAAGGCTCGTCCCGCGCTTCCGGCCTGCGCCGCGACAATCGAGGCATTCAGCGCCAACAGGTCAATGCTGCTCGATACGTCCGAAATCGCGTCAACAATCTCATTTAATCCGTCGAGAATGCCTGAAATCGAGGAAATTTCCTGCGTCAGGCGCGTGATTTCGTCGGCTTGCGCGGCGGACATATTCGAGAGCATTACGGACATGCCGGATATCTGCTGATTATTCGTTTCCAATTCATGCAAGCGCTGAGAGACAATCATCGCCAACCGTAATTTTTCGTGCTGTTCGGCAGCCATTTTCCGATGCGCCTCTTCCATCCTGATATTCGATGCCTGAACCTGGCGAGCGAATTCTTCGATTTCCGCCGTTTTCTGCTGCAACTGCTCATGTTCTTTTTCGAGCATATTGAGGCTTGTCGCTAACTTTTCGTTTAATTCCAATTTTTGGTGATGCTCGCGCTCCAGCGTTCGATTCGTCATTTGCAATTTGGTATTGCTCTGGCTGATTTCGACGTGCGAAACTTCTAATTCCTCTGCAATCATGCTGAGTGTCCGCGTTTTTTCCTCTAACTCATTCCGTTGCTTTTCGAGCAGCAAACGGGTGAAATGATGGCAATTTTCCGGCTTGTTCAAGCCGTTAAAAATCGCGTGCGCCATCCCTTCGCAGGTGCGGTAGCCGCAGGCGTTGCAATTCAAGAAATCTTCCTGTCGCTGCTTTTTCATGCGGAGATAAATGTTCTGAAGCTCTCTGTCGTTAGGCAGCATTGTCGAATTCAGGGACGACCGATTGAAAAATGTTCTGGCGTACAGGCCAGCTTCCCAGTAACGGTCAAGAATATATCCGAGCTCTTTTCGCGTTCGCGCTTCCGCGAAGACGCCTTTCTTCAAATAACGCGCCTGCATCTCGCGGTTGCGAAGCTCGATGGAGTATTCCAATTCCTCAATGTTTTTGGACTGATTGTTCGTGCCTGTGCCGCCGTTGCAGCCTTTATCGCAATTTAAGCAGTCAATCACGCGGGGCTGCATCCCGCGAGCAATCAAATTATTCAAACTTTTTAAATAGGGATAGACATGAAGCGGGCTTTCGATTTTCCGAATTTTCCCGGCAAGCGACGGAATTTCCCGTAAGAGCGTTCGCGCAAGGCCGCCCGGATTCGAGAACAAGACGGCGCGTTCAGCGTCATCATTTTCAAAATCAGCCTCGTCGTAGTCGTTCAGATTGATCCCCTGCGCCTTCAGATGGACTTCGATGCGCCGATAGGTGACGTTATAGACGTCGCGCAGGCCAATTTCGTCGAATTCGCGGCGTTTTTCAAGGCACGGCGAGACGACAAACATGCGATACGCGGCGTAACGCGGATAAAAGCGGCGGATCATCTTAATGGCATGCGCCATCGGCGAATCAATCGGCGCAAGATACGGCAATAACTCAGGCTGGTAGATTTGGAGATATTCGACAATCGTGGGGCAGGGCGACGCAATCAGGAGCGGTGGATTGGTCGCCTTGATATATTCGACATACGATTTGATGGTCAATTCCGCGCCGAAACTGACATCAAACACCGCCGCGACGCCGAGATGTTTCAGCCAGCCATTGAAGCGGAGATATTGCCCCGGAAAATTGGCCGCAATTGACGGCGCGACAATCGCCACCATCGGTGCGCGCCGCCCGAGCGCATCCATCGCTGCGTCAAAGTCATCAACAGGAATTCGCGCCTCGTGCGTGCAGGCTTGGATGCACAGCCCGCATCCGATGCAGGTTTCCGCGTTGAGTGAAATGGTTTCGCCAGCACCATTGTTGCAGACCTTCATTGGGCAAACCTGAATGCAGGCTTGACAGTTGACGCATTTCTCGTCTTCCACGCGAATCACGAACGACGCTTGATTTCGCATCACCATCTCTTGCGCCATGAATCCCTCATCAATATGGAGAAAGTGTCAGACACCTTCACGGTGTCGGCAGTTCTGTTCATAACATTTTAGAGCAATCCATCGTATTTATACCCTCATCTCTATCAACGTGTCAATATTTTTCTGAATGTATGACGCTTACGTGGTAGTTTGGTTATTGGCCTCTGTTTTTATTTGCGCAGCGCAGCTTTTGTCAGCAGATAGTCAGGAACGTCAGCGTCGAAATCAATTGAATCAATCAGATATTCCGTGCTTTGCCCGCGTGACAGCATATCTTTAAAAATAATCTTTTTGGGATACCAACGCGCATCGGCCTGAAACACGTCAACGATTTCAGTCGTTTTGAGCAATTTGCCGCTTTTGGCAAAACGCTCTTCGCGCAGCGGCAGCCAGCGTTCCGCATCCACCCAGAGTGTGCGGGACTGATACGTCACGCCCTCGCGTTTCGCGGTGAGCCGGAGGATGTAACACCGCCGCCCGTTCACCGCGTCTTCCCCTTCGACCACCGCATCATATTGCTCAATCAGTGTGTTGTTCTCGGTCATGTCTTCATACGACAAATCCGACCCCATGACCGATTGCCGCAGCAAATGCCCGGAAATCGTGATAATCCGATCCGTCGGTTCGGGCGTATAAGTCCAAATCTGATCGCCAAGTCGCAGCATCTTTTTCCCCTGCTCCCGCGCCGGAGAAAGGTATTCGACCAATCCCCGATTTTTCCCTTTTATCCACGATTTCGACGTGATTGTCCGGTCGCCGCTGCGGTCGTGAATAATCATCGTGCTTTGGCTGATCGCCTGCTCAATGACCAGATTCTCATCAATCCGGCGCAAGACTTCCTCGCCGCTCGGCGCTTGCGCGAATGCGCAGGAATATATCAACACAAAAAACGCATGCAAGATAACGGTTATTTTTCTCATGTTTTTAGAGTTGTCAGACACCTTGAAGGTGTCTGACAACTTTTCGCGTTATGCTTCTAACTCTTTGAACAATTGCGCGGTCTGGCGTTTAAAAATGTTGATACCCGCCAGCATCGCGCCGAGCGTGGTGGCGCAGACGCCGGGAATCAGGCCGATAAAGGCATCCGCCAGCGTAATGCGGGCGCGAATCACGGTGGAAATCAGCATGCTCCCCCGTGCCATCATCGCGGAGATGTCAATGCCGACTTCCTGAAGATAATACGCGAGGCTCAGGCCGAAAATCGTGCCAGAAACCGTGCCGATCAGTCCGATCAAAATCGCCTCGCAGATCAGCGACCAATAGACATGCCCCTTTGATTCGCCAATCGCAAGCCTGACGCCGATTTCGCCGTAACGCCGGATGCCGGACATCAAGCCCGCATTCCAGAGCACGACAGACATCACGCCGATAAACGCCACGATAAACACGAAAATCCAGGCTTCCACCATCTCTAAATATTCGCCGAGGCCATTCTGGTCTTTCAGCGTCAGCATGATCGGCGCAAATTCGCCGCCGCCTGCGCTGTATTTTGCGGTAAACGCCTGCTGAATCGCCTTTGCCGCAGCGTCTTGATAGACCTGATTCGGGAAAAATCCTAACACCTCGCCCGCCGCGTCAGGCAAATCTAAGGCGTTCTGGATGTCGGCCACATCGGCAAGGATCGCATTATGATCCATCGCGCCCACGCCAAAACTGAGCGTTCCGGCGATAATAAAATTCTGAACCGCCATGCTGCCCCGCGATGTTGCGCTGATTAAGGTGGCGGTTTCGCCGACGTTGACGCCCAAATTCTGCGCCAATTGGTCGCTGATCAAGATTTCGCCTGTAGTTTGCGGAAGGCGTCCTCGCACAAGCGCACGGTCGAGGTTCAAGCGCTGTCGTTCGGAAGAAGCGGGCGAGAGCAAATCAACGGCGATGCCAACGACTGGCCCCTGAGCGCGGGTTTCGCCTTGCTCGTCAGGAATATCGAGCAGACCGCCGAATTTGATGCGCGGCGTCCAGTCGAATTCGGGCGCGTCGCGCTTCAGTTCCGCAAGCAATGCACCGACCTGAAAGATCGCCAGATCATTCGGCGCTTGATCGGCAATGTCGGCATACGCCCGCGTCATCACCTTGACATGGCCGGTGTCCAAGATGGCGTTCGTGTAGGTCAGATCGCCCACCACACCGCGAAACCAGCAGGTCAGCACCACCGTCAGCATCACGCCGATAGAAACGATGATCACCGGAAACAGGCTGCGGTGATGGTCGCGCAGCAGCCCTTTCAACAAAAACCTGATCATGTATTGTATGCTTATCCAGAGGTTGAAACCTCTGTCTTTACACCATCGCCCTTTCAGGGCGAGCAATTGCCGCGAAGCGGCAACGGAATAGAGACAGAGGTTTCAACCTCTGGGTAACGTCACGTTAATTTCCCTTTCAAGGCTTCAGTCGGCTTGAGTTTCACGATGCGGCGTGTGGGAAGGAAACTTACCACCGTCACCGCAACCAGCACAAGCAGCGTCGTGCCAAGCACTAATCCCGCGCCGTAATGCGGATACAAGGTGTCGGAAATTGCAAAGCCGGTGCTGTCCATCGCTTCTTTCGGCAGCGCGATGCCGCTTGCGGCGGAATACCAGAGCAGTGGAATGCCATACACCGCGCCGACCAATAACGCGAAAATCCCATGTAACGCCCCTTCCAGCGTAAACAGGCCGATTATCTCAAGGCGCGGCATGCCAAGCGCCATCAGTGTTCCCATCTCTTTGCGGCGGCGAAAGATGGACAGCACTTGCGTATCGAAAATCGCTAACAGCGCCATTGCCAGCAGCAGCGCAAACAAGATGCTGTTCGAGATATTTTTCGTGTCAATCATGGCCTGCACGTCTTTGAGCAGGTCAGACGGCGCATGAAACTGCCAGACTGCGTCTCCCGCCGGAACTGACGCCAGGCGCTGTTCAACAATCACAATGGTCGCTTCAGTGTCAGAGGCGTGCAGCATCTCCCGCAACGCGCGCAGCGGCAGCCAGACCTGCCCGCTATCCACCGACTGCACCGACGTGGTCATGATCTGCACGATCTGAAGGTCAGTCGCGTCAAACGTGCCGTGAATGTCGCGCCACCGGACGGTTACAGTATCGCCGACCGCCAATTTCGTCTGTTTCGCCATGCGCGAGCCGATCATCGCTGGGATGCCATCCTGCGCCGCGTTTGCAAGGAATTGAGACGGCAGATTGAGCAGGTGCTGCTCCGGCGCAATTCCTTTTAAACGCACGGTTTGAATGCGGCCTTCAGGGAAAATCGCGCCGGACGCAATCAAAATCGGCGTCGCCTCTCCTCGTTGGACAAGATGCTGTAACGTCGGCGGCAACGGGGCATGCGCGTCTTCAATCCGCAGCGGATCGTAGGGATCATACGCCTGATGCCAGAACTGGCCGCCGCCATATTCCGTGTCAATCAGCGCCGTCATCGCCTGCTTCTGCATCCCTTCCATCAAGCCGCGCGTCCAGATAATCGCCACGAACGCTAACGACAGCACCGCAACATTCAGCCAGGTTCGCAGTCCGGCGCCGATCAGATTTCGATAGGCTAATTTGATCAACAGCATCGTTTATCCTCGACGACCTTGCCATCGCCTAACGTGACGGTGCGCCGCAAATAGCTGATGACTTTTGGGTCGTGCGTCGCGAACAAAAACGTCGTCTGCAATTCCTGATTCAACGTAAGCATCATCTGCAAAATATTATGCGAATTGGCTGCGTCTAAATTCGCGGTCGGCTCGTCGGCCAGCACGAGGCGCGGGCGTTTCACCATCGCCCGCGCCACCGCCACCCGCTGACATTCGCCGCCGGAGAGCTGCGCCGGACGCGACGCGACTTTTTCCGTCAGCCCAACCCATTCCAACGCCTGCATCACGGCCTTCCGGCGTTCTGCGTCTCCCATGCGGAGCAGCAGCAGCGGGAATTCGACATTTTCATAGACCGTATAGACCGGCAGCAGGTTGTAGGTCTGAAAGATGAACCCGATATGCTCGCTCCGCAGCCGCGCGGCCTGACGGTGGCTTAACGTTTTGGTCTCCTGCCCCATGACAATGGTTGTGCCTTCAGTCGGTTCGTCAAGCGCTCCGATGATATTCAACAGCGTGGTTTTCCCTGAACCGCTCGGCCCGACAAGCCCGGCGAATTCGCCGACATCAAAGGTCAGCGTAATTCCATTCAACGCCGTAAATTCGCGCCCGCCGATGGGATACCGCTTGACGACATGATGAATCGAAATTAACATATCATTGAACAGCCAATTCAGACCTCACAGGTCTCCGAAACCTGTGAGGTCTTTACCGCGAACTTATTTGCTAATGATAAAAAACCACCATCACTTGCCCGCCCCAGCCTTCATAGCCGGCGCGATTAACACCGTCTTCGCGCTCAGGATAGCGGAACAGGCTGACATTGAGCGTCAAATTGTCATACGTTCGCTGCCATCCGACATACTGCGAAAATTGTTCGTTTTCCCAATCATACGAGCCAATCGCCTGGACGCTGTCGAATAGGCCGAGCGGATAACTCAGCAGATAAGCGGTCGCATGACGATTGTCGCTCAAGCCGAACGGCGTCTCTGCGAGAGACAAGATCAGATGTTCGAGCGTAAACGCCAGTCCATTCCCAACGCCGAAGGTATAATCGCCGCCGAGTGTGGTCATGTTCGTCCACTGATACGGCAATTGCGCCGCGTCCTGATGTTGCAGCATCGTTTCGAACCACATTCCGATCCCTTGTTCCCAGCGTCCGTCAAGCGCCACGCGCTGTTCCTCGAAATCAGGAATGTTGAGCGATTCAGCATTTACACGTCGCGTATGCGCGGTGACGGCTAATTCGCCTTGAAATGCTGGAAATTGCGCCCGTCCGCCGAATTCCGGCTGATTATCTGTTGATGGCAGCAGGTCATTTCCGCGCAGTTCGTCGTTGCCATGCAATCCCCACAGCCAAAGATTCGCGTTATTCAGGGCGGTATAGCGAAAGAGCAGCGCCGCGACTCCGTCGGTAAGCTGCTGGGGATCGCGTGGGTCTAACTGGTCGAACCAGCGCAGCGAACGGAGCAATTGCGCCGGGCCGAAATTAATTTTTTGCAGGCCGAGCCGGGTTTCGGTCTGAGGCGTGGCGACGCGGAATTTCAGGCGATACAGTTCCGCCTCGGCGCTCAGGGCTGGCGTGTCGCTCTGATAACGCAGGAACATGTTGCACGAAATGTCAAGATCACTGAATTTTTCCGCAGAAAATGGCTGCTTAACGGTCAATTCAGGAAGATAGCGCTCACCCATCGCGCCGAGCCATTCGTGTTCTGCTCGCGACACAACGCCCCAGCCGGAAAACTGCCCGCCGACATCCGCGTCAAGGCCAGAACAGATTTCTCCGTTTCCCCCAATTAACAGCAGAAAAAGACCAATAACCTTTTGCTGGATATTCATCATACATTCCGAACATCATTTTTTTACATCTCACAGGTTTTCAAAACCTGTGAGGAGTAGGACATGATTTCGTAAAAATGTACACAGCGGTAGCCCCGCCCTACGCGGCGGGAATTGCCTCTGTTCCGCCACGTAGGGCGGGGCTACCAGGAGGATTCCACGTGGTACGAATTTCCGAAACGTTGCAGGAGTCAGAAAAGGGCGATATGTTAAACAGATGTTATGTATGATATAAGTTCGCCCGGTTTTCTTGTCAAGAGACGATGATGCGGGCAGGTTTTTCTGACAGGTCTTCCGGATGATTTTTTCGAAAAATTTTCGTTGACACATCAACATATTGTATATTAGAT
>CAZMEO010000026.1:18228-21253 GCA_964565315.1 uncultured Candidatus Moduliflexus sp.
CGGATGATTTTTTCGAAAAATTTTCGTTGACACATCAACATATTGTATATTAGATTGTCTGAATAATACAATATATTGTAATTGAGTGAATATTTTCTTTCAAGAATGAGAAACATTTCGCCACACCAAATCAGCGTATGCGTTGCCCAATTTGCGGAAAAGATAACGATAAAGTCGTAGATTCGCGGAATGCCCAGGAAGGGAGTATTATCCGCCGCCGACGGAAGTGTTTGGAATGCCACCACAAATTTACGACCTATGAAGCGATTGAATATGATCCCTTGTATGTCGTCAAAACGGACAACCGGCGCGAACTCTTTCAACGAAAAAAACTTTTGGGAGGGATTGTCACGGCTTGCAAAAAGCGACCTGTCTCCATGGAATCCATCGAACAGCTTGTCCATCGCATCGAAAAGGACATTCATTCGGGATTTCAGGTGGAGGTTCCCAGTTCGAAACTCGGAGAGCTTGTCATGAACGGGCTTAAAGAGCTTGATGACGTGGCGTATGTCAGGTTCGCCTCCGTCTATCGCCAGTTTAAAGATGTTGATGAATTTTTAGCAGAAGTCCAGAAACTCCAACGCGAACATCAAGAGCTTCGCGATCCTGAAGGAATCGCTCCGTCCATGCCGGAAAGAACAGTTCCTTTGGAACGCGAAAATAATTCATGGAATCACCTATGCCCCAAACAACACAAGGACATCCCGCTGCCAGAGCAGACGAGCAGCCGGGCAAAGCGCTGAAAAAGCTTCCCCGCCGGGGAAAAGGCATGACGATCAGACGATATTACACCGTGCCTGGCATTCATCCCTTCGATAAAGTCGAATGGGAACGCCGCGCCGCCACGCTCACTGATATGAGCGGGAAAATCATTTTTGAGCAGACTGGCGTGGAAATCCCGTCGTTCTGGTCGCAAACGGCGACGAATATCGTGGCGCAGAAATATTTTCATGGCGTCCCCGGCACGCCGCAGCGCGAGCAGAGCGTCAAGCAGCTTGTTGACCGCGTCTCCCGCACCATTACGGAATGGGGGCGGCAGGACGGTTATTTTGCCACTGACGAAGACGCCGAAAGCTTTTACGCGGAACTGACGCATTTGCTCGTCAATCAAAAAGCCTCGTTCAACAGTCCGGTCTGGTTCAACACCGGCCTTGACAAGCGCCCGCAATGTTCGGCCTGTTTCATCAATTCTGTCGAAGACACGATGGAATCCATTCTCGAATTAGCGAAAACCGAAGGGATTTTGTTTAAATACGGCTCAGGAACGGGATCGAACCTGTCGCCGCTGCGCTCGTCGAAAGAGCGGCTTTCCGGCGGCGGCAGGCCGAGCGGCCCGGTTTCCTTCATGCGCGGCTACGACGCCTTTGCGGGCGTGATTAAAAGCGGCGGAAAAACGCGCCGCGCCGCGAAAATGGTCATTTTGAACATGAATCATCCCGACATCGAAGAGTATATCGAATGCAAGGCGCGGGAAGAGCAAAAAGCGCACATCCTGATTGATAATGGATATAGCGCTGACATCGCGTATGATTCGATCTTTTTTCAAAATGCGAACAACAGCGTGCGGGCGACCGACGAATTCATGAAGGCCGCGCTTGACGGGCGAACCTGGGAGACGAAATCCATCACGACCGGCGAGGTCTTAGGGAAACACAACGCGAGCGATTTGCTCCATAAAATCGCGAAAGCGACGCATCTGTGCGGCGATCCGGGCATGCAGTTCGACACCACAATTAACGATTGGCACACCTGCTCCGCCTCCGGGCGCATCGAAGCCTCGAATCCCTGCGCCGAATACCTGTTTCTGAACGATAGCGCCTGCAATTTAGCATCGTTGAACCTGATGCGTTTTCGGTCGTCAGACGGCGAATTCGACGCGGAAAGCTTCATGCATGCCGCCGAAATCATGATTATCGCGCAGGAAATCCTCGTGGATAATTCCAGCTATCCGACTCCGCGCATCGAGGAAAACAGCCATAAATACCGCCCGTTGGGATTGGGCTACACCAATCTCGGCGCGTTGCTGATGGCGCGCGGCCTGCCGTATGACGACGACGCCGGACGCGCCTACGCCGCCGCGATTACCGCCATGATGTGCGGGCAGGCGTACAAAACCTCGGCGCTGTTAGCCCGCGCGCGCGGCGCGTTCGACGGCTATGCGCCGAACAGCGCGGCGATGTTGAACGTCATCCGCAAGCATATCACGGAAGTGGAAAAAATTGACGAAACCCTTGTGCCTGACGCTATGATTAACGCCGCGCAAATGGCCTGGAGCGACGCGCTGGAGCTTGGGCAGCAAGTCGGTTTCCGCAACGCGCAAGTCACGGTGTTGGCGCCAACCGGAACGATTTCGTTTATGATGGATTGCGATACCACCGGCATCGAGCCGGAACTCGCCTTAATCAAATACAAACATCTCGCCGGAGGCGGCAGCATCAAAATGATCAACGGCACCGTGCCGGAAGCGTTAGCGCGATTGGGCTACAGCGACGAAGAACAGCAGGCGATTTTAGACTATCTCGAAGCAAAAGAGACAATTGAAGGCGCTCCGCATCTGCAAGCGGAACATTTAGCGGTCTTCGATTGCGCGTTTCCGCCGAAAAACGGCAAGCGCGTCATTCATTACATGGGGCATTTGAAGATGATGGCCGCCACGCAGCCCTTCATCAGCGGCGGTATTTCCAAAACCGTCAACGTCCCGCATTCCGCAACTGTCGAAGACATCCAAAACGCCTACGTCGAAGCCTGGAAAATGGGGATTAAAGCGGTGGCGATTTATCGCGACGGGTCGAAACGGATGCAGCCGCTCACCACGTCGAAATCGCAGAAGAAACCCGAACCGGAAACCATTATCGAATACAAACCAGTGCGCCGCCCGCTCCCGAACGAACGCGCCGCCATTACGAAGAAGTTCAGCGTGGCAGGGCATAAAGGCTATGTTACGGTCGGCATGTATGAAGACGGAACGCCGGGCGAGTTGTTCATCGTGATGTCAAAAGAAGGTTCGACGATTTCCGGCTTGATG
>CAZMEO010000027.1:0-2217 GCA_964565315.1 uncultured Candidatus Moduliflexus sp.
TGGAAAATCGGTTGAAAGGCGGAAAAGGCGAAATGCGGCTCGTCGTGCGCCGCCGGAATCAGGACGCTTTTCTGCGGCACAAGCTGTAATCCAAGATAGGTGGTCAGATAGCTGTACGTGACGAAGATGAACAGGTCGAACCGATGCTCATTCTCCTTAATATAGGTCAGCAGCGGCGAGGAAAGCGGCCCTTGCAGCTTGAGCCATTCAATTTCGTCAAGCAGCGTCCGCTGTTCGCTCGCGAACAGCTTGCGGGCGAACAGATTGAATTTGTCCATGTCACGCGGCGCATCCACCGGAAACCGCCGCACGGTCACGCCGTTGACGACGCTTTCGCCCGGCGGAAAATGGTTCGCCCACGTCAGATAATCTAACGCGCAGGTCGTCAGGACTTCGACGGCAAAATATTTCCGCATCCGCTCCGCCACCCACCGGCACAGGGCTTCCGCGCCGCCGTTGACTTCCTCGCCGTATCGCTGCACCACAAACGCAAGTCGCATATTTTTTTGCCACAGAAGAGACCTCACAGGTCTTCAAGACCTGTGAGGTCTAAGGCGTGGCATTATTTTTCGAACTTCACTTATCTGTAGCGATTTGCGTTTGAAGAAATTCGACTTGACGAACTAATTCCTGCTGAACGCGCCGCAATTCTTTGTTTTCTTCACTCAGGCGGTTCAATTCTTCCAGTACCGCAGAGTCAAAGCGGACGCTGACGGCGTTGAATTCCGTTTGCCTGGTAAAAAAGGCCGAGCCGAAGAATTTCAGCAGGCGAAAACCGATGCGTTTCACCACAACAAACAACTTGCCGAGTACTTTACGATGGGAGGTGATTATTGTATTACTTGCGGCGACATCCCAATTGACATGCAGCCGCCGCAAATGGAGCGTCATTTCGGCGTATTGCTCGTTTTTTTTCGGCGACAGGTCGCTTTTCAATTCCGCAATTCGGCGGAGTTCATCATCAGTATAAACGCCTGTTTGTTTTTTTTCTAAGACGCGGCGGTGAATCTCTTTCATGATTTCTTCGACATTCACCTGGTCGGCATGAATCGTAAATGTCTCCATAGTTCTCACGGCAAAAGCAAGCTTTTGCACTCCTTGAGGAAATAGGTGTCAGACACTTCCAAAGTGTCTGACACCTACCTAATTTTTTACGTTCCGTAAATCAAAATCGCCGATACGATGCCCCACAGCACAACATTGATCAAAATCGGCTTATCGGAAATCAAAACGTTAGTTGGGTTGCCGCCCTCTTCTTTTTGATGCACGAGATAAAGGTAGCGGAAAATGCCGTAAATCACGAACGGCACGGTCAGAATCATATACGACGTGCCGAATTTCTGAATTGTTTCGTCCGCCATTGTGTAGAGCGCGTAGGCCATCAGCGTCGAGGCCGTCACCACGCCAATCATTTGATCCAGCAAATACGGCGAATATTCTTCCAGAATTTTGCGATGTGATTGCGCGTTATCGCCTAATAAGACTAACTCGTGCCGCCGCTTGCTCAGGCCGAGAAACAGCGCCAAGAGAATCGTGCAGAGCAGCAGCCAGGAGGAAAACTCGACATCCACCGCCTCCGCGCCGCCGATGGCTCGCAGCACGAATCCCATCGCCAGCGTCAGCACGTCGAGAATCACGATATGTTTCAGCCAGAATGAATAGGCGAACAGCAGGATAAAATAGATCAGCGACACGACGCCGAAACCGAGGTCTAACAGAAAGGCGCACATCAGCGCGGTTGCGCTGATGCCCGCTGCCGCAACTGCCGCCGCATGAGTCGAAATCTCGCCCGCCGCAATCGGGCGTTTGCATTTTGTCGGATGATTGCGGTCGCGTTCCACGTCTTTAATATCGTTAATGATGTAAATGGCGCTGGACAGCAAACAGAAGATGAAAAACGCGGCAACTGCCGTCAAATCTGAAAAGATATCGAACAACCGTCCCGCAAACAGCAGTCCGGCAAAAAGCACTAAATTTTTCGTCCATTGATGCGGTCGCATCGTACGAATCAACGCCGAGAGCATATTATGTTGTCTTGTTTGAATTGCCATAGAGAATGATTCAGTATTCCTTATATGACCCTGAAACATTTGCGTTCAAGAGTGCGCCGCCGTCGGCGCATTGCCCCTAATTCAGGTAAGACGCTATAAAATCGCGCGGATTTGTGTCAAGCAAATTGTCGTCAGGAGCGCAGCAGCAGGCATGTTCGTTCACTCC
>CAZMEO010000027.1:2317-6746 GCA_964565315.1 uncultured Candidatus Moduliflexus sp.
GTCAGATACCTTATAAAAAAGGAACATTTTATGGAAAATACGCGGACATTCACTTGTTATTATACCGTCGCAGAAGAAATCGCCAATAGCATCACGCATGGCATCGGCGCGGTGTTAAGCCTGGCGGGAGCGATCATACTCATCGTCTTCGGGGCGCTGCATGGCAACGTCTGGCATGTCGTCAGTTTTTCGATTTTCAGCGTGACGCTGCTGGTCTTATATCTTGCTTCAACCTTATATCACAGCCTGCCAAGCCCCAATGCAAAACGCATCTTTCAAATGGTGGATCATGCGGCGATCTACCTCCTGATCGCGGGATCGTACACGCCATATATGTTAGTGAGTCTGCGCAATGCGTTTGGATTAACGATTTTGGCCATTATCTGGGCGTGCGCGTTGTTCGGCGTGACCCTGAAATTCGTCTGCATCGGAAAATTCGAGGCGCTTTCCATGGGGTTGTATGTAGGGATGGGTTGGCTCTGCGTGGTCGTGCTCAAAGAATTGCTGTCCCAACTCCCCCTCCATAGCATCATTTTGTTAGTCTTAGGCGGCGTGTCATACACCGTCGGCCTGATTTTTTACTGGTGGGAAAAACTGCCGTACAGCCATGCGATCTGGCATCTGTTCGTCTTGATGGGAAGCATTTTTCATTATTTTTCCGTCTTAGGAATGGTGTAAACCAGGCGAAGGTTCGTAACCTTCGCCTGGTTGAATATTCGCCATTAATGCAGCAGGACGGAAAATCGCCCGCGCAAATTGAGCAGGCGGTTGTAAATATTGTTCAGTTCGGCGCGTAAATAGCCCTGAATCTGATAGGTTTTGAAGATTTGCTCCAACTCGCGAATCGAACGGGCGGTCAGGTGCTGCATGTCATAACTTTGCTGGCGTTTGACGCCTTTCATCTGATGCAAAAATTCGTGAAACGCCCACAGCAGCAATTGTTCTCGTTCAGACAGGCCGACTTTTTCTAAGATGAATAACGATTCGCCTGTACTGACGCGGCGACAGGCATCCTCAAACGTCAACTCGCCGCTTTTTTCTTGCTCTGTCAACTCGATGCGCTGTCTTAACGTGCGGAATCGATCCTGAAACTCTTGATATTCATCATCAGTCACGTTAAATTTCTGCGCACGGTCAGCAAGCGTTTCCTGTTGATGCTCTCTGATCTCAAGGTTTTCGTCTAAGACAAATTCGGACTCTTCCGAGAGATCGGCGCGCTCCTCCTGCTTGATTTCGAAGTCTTCGCCAAGTTCGAATTCGACGTCCATGCCGGAGCTTGGTTCGCGCATGTCCTGGATTTCATTTGATTCATCAAGTTCAAAGACATCCATTTCGTCCGGCGCTGCGGGTTGCAGCCGCTGCTGCTGCACCTCAGTCAGCATGTCTTTCATGCGATCTTTCACCAGCAGGAATTCCTGATCGGTCAGAGTGTCCGTTCCAGCGCGAAAACTGGATGACTCCCCATCAACTGCTGTCCGCGCCTGAGGCAGCACAAACGTCCGGGTTTCATGCTGCGGAGGATCGGGGCGTTGCTTTTTCACCTCATCCAAAATTTTTTGCAGCCCTGCTTTAACGTGCTGTTGTTCGCCTTCATTTAACACATGAGTCGCCAGCGTGCCAACCGGATCATCTTGCGACACGTTCGCTGTCGCATCTTCCACAAATGTGGCAGCTTCCTGGTGAAATTGTTCCTTGCGCCTGTCCACTTCCTCAAGCATGGAGCGAAGCCGGGCAGCGACAAGAGGCGTTGCGGATTCAAGGCGCTGGCGGATTTTTTCTTCTAATTTTTCAAGATATTCTTCTGTCGCGGTGTCAGGAATTTGCGGAAGTCTTGCCATATCCATAAGATACGCCTTCTTTTAATGTAATGCCACGCGCCAGGAGTGCGGCGAGGTCGCCGCGCCGCGCCGTTGGCGGCGCACTCCCGGCATTAAACGGATCATAAAATTGCATATTAAAAATCGTTTCGATGTGCAATTTTATGATCTTATGGATGACACGTTCGCTGATGAGTGATTCTTTGCTGATGTTGATCAGTCTGTCAATGAAATTATGCCAGTGAATGCAAGATTTATTCCCTATCATGCTTTTTATATGCATACATCTTGCCATTCGTCAGAAACTTAAACACCTGGCGAACCGTTCGATAGAATTCAGACAAGTCCTCGAAAAAAGTTGACATAAATTCTTGCTAAAAGATTATTGTTGCCAAAACCTTGCAAATAAAATTCTTAAGCAATGCTATGCGCAGGATGAAGACGGACGTAATGGAAATGAATTCCGGACGCTATCGCTGGTGGGAAACCGCTGTGATTTATCAGATATATCCGCGCAGTTTTCAAGATAGCAATGGCGACGGTATTGGCGATTTGAAAGGTATTCAAGCGCGATTGCCCTATCTGCAAGAACTCGGAATTTCGGCGATCTGGCTCAATCCGATTTATCCTTCTCCGATGGTGCATATCGGGGACGATATTGCAGACTATACAGATATTCACCCCATGTTCGGCTCGATGCAGGATTTTCTCGAATTGGTTGAAGCCATTCATGAACGCCGCATGAAAGTGATTCTTGATTTCGTGCCGCATCACACCTCGAATCAACATCCCTGGTTTCTCCAATCGAAAAGCCGCCGCAGCAATCCGAAACGCCAGTGGTATATCTGGAGCGATCCGAAGCCGGACGGCAGCCCGCCGAACAACTGGGTGTCATTTTTGGGCGGTTCTGCCTGGGAATGGGATAAACAGACGCGGCAATATTACCTGCATCAGTTTGCCAAAGAACAGCCTGATTTGAACTGGCATCATCCTGATGTCGTGATGAACATGCTGAACGCGATGCGCTTCTGGCTGAATCGCGGCGTGGATGGCTTTCGCGTGAATGCGATCTGGCTGCTGATCAAAGACGCGCAACTGCGCGACGACACGCCGAATCCCGATTGGACGCCCGCCCGCCCGATCCTCGAATCCACGCGGCATGATCGAACGGCCAATCAGCCCGAAGTGCATCATCTGATCAAAAAAATGCGCGCCGTGCTGGACGAGTATGACGAGCGCGTGCTGTTCGGGGAAATTTCGCTGCCATATCCTGAGTTGATGGCGTATTACGGCGAGCGCCTCGATGAATGTCATCTGCCGTTCAATGCGAGCTTGATGCAATGTCCATTTCAGGCTGATGCCATCATGAAGCGTGTCAATAACTACGAAAGCGCGCTCCCGCGAGACGCCTGGCCGAACTGGGCGCTTGGCAATCACGATCAGCCGCGCATCGCCTCGGCGAAACGCGCCGGGCCAAATGCCCGCCTCGCGCAAATGCTGCTCCTGACGCTGCGCGGAACGCCGACCATGTATTATGGCGATGAAATCGGCATGGTGAACGGCAACATTCCACCGGCAAAATATCACGACCCGCAGGCGCTCAATCAACCGGACATCACCTTCAGCCGCGATAATGTTCGAACGCCGATGCAGTGGGAGAATTCGCCGTATGCCGGCTTCTCAACCGTCGAACCCTGGCTGCCGGTGAACCGGGATTATCAGACCCGCAACGTGGCGGCGCAGCGCGAAACGCCTGATTCCTTGTGGCAGATGGTCAAAGAACTCCTTGCCATCCGCGCCTCGTCAGTCGCGCTGAATCATGGAAAATTTGTGTGTATCCCGCACGGAAGCGAAGACGTGTTCGCCTATTTGCGCGTACAAGGCGTGGTCAAGCTCGGCGTCGCGCTGAATTTTTCGGAAGAAGAAAAATACGTGAATCTGTCCTCTGTCGGGGAACAAGGCTACGTAATGCTCTCCACGCAAATGGATCGACGCGGCGAGACATCGTTAGAACGCCTGAAACTCCGCCCGCATGAAGGCGTGATTTTTCAGGTGACATGATGGGAGGAAATATGGCAGATGAAGCAAAGCAGCGTTGCGGGTGGGCGGGAAACGATCCGCTTTACGCGCAATATCATGACGAAGAATGGGGCGTGCCGATTCACGACGACCGGAAATGGTTCGAGAAAATACTGTTAGACAGCGCGCAGGCCGGGCTGAGTTGGATTACGATTCTGCGCAAGCGCGAGAACTACCGCCAGGCGTATGCCAATTTCAATTATGAGGAAGTCGCCCGCTTTGACGCCCAAAAGGTCGAAGAATTGCTCGCCGATCCCGGCATTGTCCGCAATCGGAGAAAAATCGACGCCTCTATCAAGAGCGCTCAGGCGTTTCTGCGGATTCAAGATGAATTCGGCAGTTTTAACGCCTACGTCTGGCGTTTTGTCGGCGGAGCGCCAAAAGTGAATCAGTGGGCATCGCTGCGAGAAATTCCAGCGAAAACGCCTGAATCCATCGCATTAAGCAACGATTTAATCACGCGCGGCTTTGCGTTTGTCGGGCCGACGATTTGTTATGCCTTCATGCAGGCGGGCGGCATGGTGAACGACCAT
>CAZMEO010000027.1:6846-20896 GCA_964565315.1 uncultured Candidatus Moduliflexus sp.
CAGGTCAAACAAGAGCTATTGCGGCGACAGGCGCGCCATTTGAGGCGCGTCATCAACGGCACAGGGATTATCGTGCATACGAATTTAGGACGCAGCAACCTGAGTCAGGCCGCTATTGCCGCCGTTGTCGAAGCCGCCGAAGCCTATTCGAATCTTGAATACGAGCTTAATGAAGGACGGCGCGGTTCGCGTTACAGCCATGTTGAGGGGATGTTGCAAGAATTGTTAGGCTGCGAGGCCGCGCTTGTGGTGAATAACAATGCGGCGGCGGTATTGTTGACGCTGACGGCGCTTGCACAGGGCAAAGAGGCGATTATCTCGCGCGGCGAGCTTGTGGAAATCGGCGGCAGCTTTCGGATTCCCGACGTGATTCAGCAAGGCGGCTGCATCCTCCGGGAAGTCGGCGCGACGAACCGGACGCATCTGCGCGACTACGAGCAGGCGATTTCCGAACAGACCGGCATGTTGCTCCGCGTCCATACCAGCAACTATCGCGTGGTCGGCTTTACCAAAACGGTCTCGTTGGCTGAATTGAAAGCCCTGTCGCTGAAAGCAGGCGTGCCGTTGGTCGAAGACATGGGAAGCGGCTTATTCGTGAAGCTCCCACAGCCTGGCCTGAATGACGAGCCGACCGTGCAGGAAAGCCTCGCCGCCGGGGTGGACGTGGTGACGTTCAGCGGTGATAAATTGCTCGGCGGCCCGCAAGCAGGCGTGATTGTCGGCAAACGGGAGTTCCTGGCTCGCATCAAAACGCATCCGCTGCATCGCGCGGTGCGCGTGGATAAAATGACATTGGCGGCGTTAGAAGCCACGCTGAGGCACTATCGCTACGAACGCGAGGCGTTTCAGCAGATTCCCACGCTGCAAAAAATCGCCATGCCGCCGGAGTTGCTTCGGCAGCGGGCTGAAGCGCTCAGTGATTTACTCCGGCAGGCGTCAATTTCGGCGCAGGTTGTTCAGGAATATTCACAGGTTGGCGGCGGAGCACTGCCCGTGCAAAACTTGCCGACCTGGTGCGTGGCGATTACGGCGGCAGATTGGTCGGCGAATGAGATCGAACTGAGGCTTCGTCAGGCGTCGCCGCCGATTATCGGGCGCATTGCGAACGAGCGCTTTCTGCTGGACGTTCGGACAATTGAAGACGACGAATTTCCGCTCATTGCCGCACAAGCGCGGATGCGTCTCGAACTGGCATCATGAGACCACGAAATACACGAAAAATTCGAATAGTTTTTTAATTTTCGTGTATTTCGTGTGTTTCGTGGTGAAAACAACACGTGACCTGGTTGGTAATCATTTTCTTCTGTTTTTTGGGTGTGCGCGAAGATGGGCTTGAACTCGCCGCGCTCGATAGCGCTGTCATCATCGAGCTTGCCCCGGACGGCTTGCCGCCTCTTGCGAATGCCCGTCTGTCGGCGGCCTTGATCGATGACGCCGACGATACGCTTGCTCAGATGATGGCATGGCGCGACGCCAGCAAACCGGCATTAGAGCCGTTGATCAAGCGTTATATGTACGTTGTCGAACGGCTGACGCAACGTTCTGTCGCCGCCGATTCCAATGAGCGCCAACGCCTTGCGGCAGAAGTTCGTGCATTGGAGGCGCAAAAAGAGGCGTTGCTGACACCATATCGGCGGCAAATTCGCGAACTGCTGGAATTGCATACGCTGAAACGGCTTGAGATGACTGCCGCTTCGCTGCCAATGCGTTTTGATGCGCCGCCCGGCAGGTATCGCCTGCATGTTATTTTGACTGTCGAAACCACGCAATTCCATTGGTTCGAAGCGATTCAGCTGCAAGGAGGTGATCGCCTGGCAATTCGATTAACGCGGGAGAATCTGAAAAATCCGGATTGGACGGATGTCAATTGGTGGAGTTTCATGAATTTGGATTTCAGTAAACATCATGCGATTTCTCACGACAACGAATAAAAGGACACAACGCACCTTCGGCATGAGGCGAGCCAAATTCGTTCCCTTCTTTCATTCGCTGTTGTTTTTAAAAGGAGCTTGTTATGAAAAAACATCTTTTGCTGTTGGGTATTCTGGCTGTGGCGGCGCTGTTCAGCGTCAATGCCGGGGCTGTGCCGCTGCGCGTGGCGTTGGTGTTGCCAGATGTGATTACGGATTTATCGTGGAATGCGGTGGCGTATCAAGGGCTTGAGGCCGCCTGCAAAGAATTAGGGTGCGAGTTTGCGTATCAAGAACGAGTCGCTGACGCCGACGCCGAACGCGTGCTGCGGGACTACGCCGAGCAAAAGTTTGATGTCATTCTGGCCGAAAGCTTCAATTATCAGGACGCGACCATTCGCGTGGCTAAAGATTATCCGAACATTAAATTTGCGACCGCGACCGGCTTTAAAACGAAAGCCAGCGGCTTTGATGACGTGACTGACAATCACGCGATTTATGATTGGCCGGCGCATCAGGCGGGCTATTTGACCGGCATGCTCGCCGCGTATATGAGCAAAAGCAATCATGTTGGCTTTGTCGGCGGCTTCGAAGTGCCGGACATCGTTCGTCAGGCCGAAGGATTTAAAGATGGCGCGCGAGCCGTCAACCCGGACATTCAAATCGGCGTGATTTATACCGGCAGTTGGGTCGATACGCTCAAGGGACAGGAATCTGCCATTTCCTTGCTTGATCTCGGCGCGGATGTCATCGGGCAGGCTGCTGATGGGCCTGGCGTCGGCGCGATTCTGGCATGCCAGTCGCGGGGCGCGTATGCCATCGGGTATGTCGCGGATCAGAATCACGTCGCTCCGAAGCATGTTATCACCAGCGTCACCTTAGTGAAAAAAGCGGCGTATCAAGCCATGATTCAAGATGTGATCGATGGCAAATTCGCCAGCAAGCCGTATCTGTTCGACCTGATTCAGGGCGGCGTGGATTTAGCGCCCTATCATGATCTCGTGCCGGAAGAGATTCAGCAGAAAATTCAGCAGGCGCGGGATGATATTCTGAGCGGAAAAATCGTGGTGGAGGAGCGCTTGCAGGCGACGAAATAACCCATCAATCCTCCCTGCATATCTCTCGATTATCATTTGATATGCAGGGGGAATCTTTCAGATTACAACATTATGAAAATGACAGGAAAACAATTTCTTCAAGAAAAAGAATTCTGGTTATTGGCGTTGTGTATCCTCTTATTTTTTTATCGCCCGCTTTTTCTTGGAGAATCGTTTTATTATCGCGATATTTATCACCATTTTTTAGCCCAGAAACGACTACTGGCAGAATTTATTGAATTACGGGAATTTCCGCTATGGGATAAGTATCTGCATGGAGGGCAGCCATATCTTGCAGACATTTCGAATATGGCATTATATCCTTTTAATATTGTATATATTTTTTTGCCGTTCATAACGGCATTTAATATCATCATTGTGCTTCATTTTATAATGTGTGGCATATTTTCCTATATTTTCTCTCGCGTGATTGAATTATCTCCGATTTCGTCGTTTATCGTGGGAATCGTGTATAGCTTGTGCGGCCTGACATTATCCTTGATCGATTTGCAAGGGTTTTTCTTCTCCATGCCCTATCTGCCATTGACGTTGTTATGCTGGCATCTTTTCTTCCTGAAGAACCAAAAAAGATGGTTTGCGTTGACGATTATATTTTCAGCGGTCAGAGTGTTTGCAGGTGCCCCGGAATTAAACATTTTGGGAATGCTTCTGTTGTTACTCTGGTCATTTCTCTACGCATACCCGTCCTGTTCGAGCCGTTCAAAATTGTGTTATTGGATAGAATTGAATCTTTTTGTATTAGGCATTGCCGCAATCCAAATTTTCCCATTTTTTGAGATGTTAATGCTTTCTCCAAGGGGATTAAAAGGTTCTGGTTATGCGGAGTTTGCATATAACTCATTTTTGCCTCGTCGCTTACCCGAATTGGTGTTCTCTAAATTCTTCGGATTGACTGATACGATCCGAACGAGCGATTATTGGGGGACGGTAAATACGATACCGTTCTTTTCAAGTGTTTATTATGGTGGTATGGTCATTTTTTTGGCGTTTTCTGGGGCAATATATTGCCGTTGCGAATTGAGGTTTTCGCAAAGAATGCGATTGGCATTATTAGGAATATTTCTGGTCTCTCTGGTATTTTCTATGGGAAATGCTCTTCCTTTTTTTCATCTCATCCACGTCATTCCCTTTATGAAACTGTTTCGAATTCCTGAAAAAATGTTAGTACTTGGGATATTCCCGATCTCAATATTAACCGGCCTCGCCGTAGAATTGTATTTTGCCCAGGATTCCCCAATAATGCAGAAAACGAATTGTGCCGAACATCCTGAAAAAAACATAACGTCCGTTTCTTCTCTTCTAATCAAAATACTTTGGTCAATGTGGGTGATGTTGGTTATTGGAACTCTCCTTTTTCTCTATTCTCCCCATTTTCAAGAGTCGCTCTCACTTCTTTTTTTTAAACATCAAGATACCGACATCTCATTTCAAGTATTAAAAACGTCATTTCTCCATAGTTTGTGTATGTGGACAGGAATGACTCTTGTATTTCAATTCCGTTTTATGGATGCTAAAAATTGGCAACACGGGATGATTGCTATAATTATTGCCGCAGATATTATCCTATCTGGCATGTCATTTAATTTAACGGTCAGCAAGCAGTTGTTTTCTCCTTCGCCCATTTTATCCTTAATTGTTCAACATATAGGAAAGGGAAAATTTTATCGAGAAAAAAATCGTATTCCAATCCTTACACCTCCCGCCAATCATATTGCGTGGCTTTACCGATGGAATCTGACCGTTCTTCTTGATCATACCGCCGTTTTCTACCGGATTCCTGTCATATTCCATGATAATTTTAATGGTCTCGCCAATACGCATGTCGTAACCCTTAAAAGGCTTCTGGAATCCTTCGACTGGAGAGAAAAAATTCCAATTATTTCAGCAGCAGGAATTAGCATGATTATGACGGAGCAGAACATTAAACAAATCGGAATAGAACGGATCGCATCATTTCCGAATGCCAGTAACATCATGTTTTTTTTATATGAAAACCTTCGTGCTGTCCCGCCCATAAATGTCGTTCATTCTTGGAAATATTCGTCATCTGATAACGACACGATTGGCATGATGACGGACGCGAATTACGATGCTCGGAATCAGGCGATCATTCAATTAGAGCAGGCCACCTCTTTCTTCGAGCGGCAAAACAACGATATCCAGCGATTTTCACTGCCGCCAGCATCTACACAGTGCCAGCCAGCAACCATTCAGACCATTCACGCCATGTCATCATCAATCAAGGCGAAGGTGATGAATACCTGTGATGGATATGTCGTGCTTCCCTTGCCGTTTTATCCTGGCTGGAAGTGTTTGGTGGATGGTCAACACACGCCAATCGTCCGTGCGAATTTTGCGTTTTCCGCCTCATTTTTACCAGCAGGGGAGCATTCAGTAACACTTGTATATCATCCTTCATCTGTTGTGCTTGGTGGAATGACTTCGTTTGGAGCATCTGGCCTATTATTAGGAATCGTATTCCGGAGTTGGCGCAAAAAAAATTTATAGAACGCATTGAGCTCAGGCAAACAGATACATGATATTTTCATAATAACGATACGCGATGTGCAACGTTATGTATGAATAAAGAATCCACTCATGCCTCTCCCAGGAGGGCAGGGCTGTTACGTTCTTGTTCCACGCTCTGCGTGGAATGCCTATCGCCCGCCGCTCTGCGGCGTGGACGGGACGCAGAGCGTCCGAGGATCGCGCATTCCACGCAGAGCGTGGAACGAGGGACGTCTTGCTCCCCTCAGAATTCAGAACGTAATAGCCCTGCTCCCAGGAGGGGAATCCGCGCTCATTGGCAGTGACCAGCATTCCCCCTCTGGGTGGGTAAAAATACCCATTTCACAGGGAAACTTCGAAAAGTTGTACATGGCGTTAACGATTTATTTAGAAGTTTAGAGAGAATTCATATTTTTTCTTGACAAGCCTGTCATCTTCTTTATATGATTTTTTAAATTGCATTGAGAAAAACGTCGTCATTGAATGCTTTTAGGCAACTACATGACATTATCGGCATTTTCGAAGAGGGATCGAAAGTATGGCGAAAAAAATCGGAGAAATTTTACTTAAAGCAAATCTCATCACGAACGATCAACTCCAACAAGCGCTCCAGGAGCAAAAACGCAGCGGCGAGCGTTTAGGTTCGTTACTCGTAAAAATGGGATTTTTGGAAGAAGATGATATTCTTTCCTGCCTCAGCAAGCAATTCGGCGTCCCATCCATTGACTTGGAAACGTTTCAGATCGAAGGGTCTGTGTTAGAAACCATCCCGATTAATACCGCCAAAAAATATACCGTGATCCCAATCAGCCGCGTTGGCGGAACATTAACGCTGGCGATGGCTGACCCGTCCGATATTTTTGCGATTGAAGATATTAAGTTCATGACGAACTATAATATCGAGCCGGTGGTTGCCTCCGAACGCGCAATTTTAGAAGCGATTGACACGCAATATTCGCAAAAGCCCAAAAAGCGCACCCCAACGCCTCAGCAGCAACAGCAGCAGCAGCAAAAGAAGGAAGAAGGGGGAGGAACGATTGATTATAAAGATTTCAGTTTCAAAGAAGATGATATCGAACAAAGTTCTATTGATGAAAATGTGGAAGCGCCGACCGTAGATATTGACGACTTCGAGCAGATGGTCAAGGGGGCAATAGACCAAGTCGAGGTTGTTGAGGAAGAGGATGAAGTCGCCAACCCATTAGAGGCTGAAAATGCGCCTGTGATCAAATTGGTGAACGGCATTTTATTGAACGCGGTCAAACGGAAAGTCAGCGATATTCACATCGAACCGTATGAAAAAGCGTATCGCGTTCGATATCGTCTTGATGGCGCCTTGCATCAGGTGATGGGCTTGCCGATGTCGTTAAAAAATGCTATTACCTCACGCATCAAAATCATGGCGCAGTTGGATATCGCCGAAAAACGTCTGCCACAAGATGGACGCATCAAATTGAAAATCGGGAAGCGCAAAGATATGGATTATCGCGTCTCGGTTCTCCCGACGCTTTTCGGGGAAAAAATCGTCATGCGTTTGTTAGATAAATCCAACCTGCAACTTGACATGACGAAATTAGGCTTCGAACCGATCTCGTTAGAGCGCTTCAAAAAAGCGATTGACAGCCCCTACGGCATGGTGCTTGTGACCGGCCCGACCGGAAGCGGCAAAACGACCACGCTGTATTCGGCGCTTTCTTCGCTGAACACGCCGGACATCAACATCATGACAGCCGAAGACCCGGTCGAATTCAACTTAATGGGCATCAATCAGGTGCAGATGCACGATGAAATCGGCTTGAACTTTGCCGCTGCGCTTCGGTCGTTTTTGCGCCAGGACCCTGATGTTATTCTGGTCGGCGAGATTCGAGATTTCGAAACGGCTGAAATCGGCATCAAAGCCGCATTGACAGGCCATCTTGTGTTAAGCACGCTGCATACGAATGATGCGCCCAGCACGGTGAGCCGGTTGTTGAATATGGGGGTCGAGCCGTTTTTGGTCGCCTCGTCAGTGTTGTTGATCGTGGCGCAGCGCTTGCTGCGGCGATTATGCACCGAATGCAAGCAACTGAAACGAGTGCCGGAGGATATTCCGCGCGATGTGCTGGTGCGTTCAGGATTCTCCGAACAGGAAGCGGAAGAAATCACGCAGGTGTATGGGGTGGGGCAAAATCCGAAATGCCCGCTTTGCGGCGGCAAAGGCTATAAAGGCCGTATCGCGTTATATGAAGTCATGCAGATGACTGCCGGCGTGCGTGAAATGATCTTGCAAGGCGGTTCGACCGACGAAATTCGGATCAAAGCGAATAACGAAGGGATGTTGACGCTGCGGCAAAGCGGCTTGCAAAAAGTGCGGGATGGGATGACGAGCCTGGAAGAAGTGTTAAAAGTCACATTGGTGAGGTAAACGACGATGGCTGATTTGCATGAATTATTGAGTATTATGTACGAGCAGGGGAGTTCCGATTTGCATATTTCGACTGGCATTCCTCCAACGATTCGAGTTGATGGAGAACTCCAACCGATGCAAAACGAGTCGCCCTTAACGCCGAGCCAGACGAAATCCTTGGTCTATAGCGTGCTGACGGATGCCCAGAAGCATTCATTCGAAGAAGAGAACGAACTGGATTTTTCGTTCGGCATCAAAGGCTTGTGTCGTTTCCGCGGCAATGCGTTTGTGCAGCGCGGGACGGTCGGCGCGGTGTTTCGGACAATTCCGTATCAGATTCTTTCATTTAAAGAACTTGGCCTGTCAACCTCCATTGAAAAATTCGGCGAACGCCCGATGGGATTAGTGCTTGTGACAGGGCCTACCGGAAGCGGCAAATCGACGACCTTAGCCGCCTTGATTGATAAAATCAATCGCGAGCGGCATTCGCATATTATTACGATTGAAGACCCGATAGAGTTTCTCCATGAACACCGTTCTTGCGTGATCAATCAACGCGAAGTCCATTCCGATACGCACTCATTTGGGGCGGCGCTCCGTCATGTGCTTCGCCAGGACCCGGACGTGATTCTGATTGGCGAAATGCGCGATTTGGAGACGATTGAAGCCGCTTTGATGGTGGCGGAAACCGGCCATTTAGTGTTCGCGACATTGCATACGAACTCCTGCGCTCAGACAATTAACCGAATTATTGATGTTTTTCCGCCCCACCAGCAAACCCAGGTGCGCACGCAGTTGTCTTTTGTGTTAGAAGGAGTGGTGACGCAGCAGCTTATTCCCAAAGCATCGGGCAAAGGCCGCGCGGTCGCGACGGAAATCATGGTGCCGACTGCCGCCATTCGCAACCTGATTCGAGAAGACAAAGTGCATCAAATTTATTCGCAAATGCAGATCGGCCAGGAAAAGCTTGGCATGCGCACGATGAATCAATCGTTAATCGAATTGTACCAGCGACGGATTATCAGTCGCGATGAGGCGATCAGACGTTCTCCGAATTTAGAAGAATTTACCCAAATGATTGCGCGGGTGCAGGTAGGAGCAAAACCGGCGGCAGCGGCGAAATAGTCAGGCTGTTGTCGTCAGGAATGCGTCCTATCCGTATCAGCGCCGGAATGTATGCCTGAATTTACATATAAGGTCAAAATTGCAGGGCGAACGTTAAAGAAAACGATTGAAGCGTCATCTCAGGATGTTGCGCTGAAAATCGTCAAAGGGAAATCCGGCGCTGATATTACAACGCTGAAGCCGAAGCCGAAAGATATCAGCATCCCATTTTTAGACAAAATGCTGGCGCCGAAAATTACGACGAAAGATATTACGTTGTTCGTGCGTATGTTCGCCACCATGATTGATGCAGGGTTGCCCTTAGTGCAGGGATTAGAAATTTTGTCGCAGGATAAAGAAAATGTCAGCATGGCGAACTTATTGAAAAAAGTGCGATCCGATGTCGAAGAAGGTTCGACGTTTGCAGACGCATTGCGGAAACATCCCCGGTATTTCGATAACTTATTCGTCAACTTAACGGAAGCGGGTGAAACCGGCGGTATTTTAGACACGATCTTAGCGCGTATCGCGACCTACATGGAAAAAAACGAGGCCATCAAAGCCAAGATCAAAGGCGCAATGGTCTATCCGGTCATCGTGCTCACTGTCGCTCTAAGCGTCGTGACAATCTTGCTGATTTTCGTTATCCCTGTCTTTGGCACGCTGTTTGGGGAATTGGGCGCAACATTGCCCTTGCCGACTCGCATTGTTATTGCGCTGAGTAATTTTCTGAAGCGGTGGATTTTTGTGATTATTATCGGGGCGGTTGCCGCGGGGTATGCGTTCAAAAAGTTTTATGCCACCGAGCGAGGGCGCGTTATTGTCGATGCGATTACGTTGAAACTCCCGCTTTTTTCGGATTTGATTGTTAAGTCGTCAGTGGCGAGGTTTACGCGCACGCTCGGCACCCTGGTCAGCAGCGGCGTGCCCATCTTAGACAGCCTCGAAATTACTGCACGAGCGGCAGGACATGCGATTATTGAAATGGCGATTATGGCGACGCGTGACAGCATCAAGGAAGGAAAAACCATTGCCGAGCCATTAGAGGCGACAGAAGTCTTTCCCGGCATGGTGGTGCAGATGATCTCGGTCGGTGAGCAGAGCGGGGCGTTAGATTCGATGCTCTCCAAGATTGCCGATTTCTATGAGGCTGAAGTCGATGAAGCGGTCGAAGCGTTGACGTCAGCGATGGAACCTGCGCTGATCGTGTTCCTCGGCATCACAGTCGGCGGCGTCGTTATCGCAATGTACATGCCGATGTTTACGATGATCCAGGCATTAAAATAATTATGTCCTCCCTGATTCACCAGGAGTATCCTGAAGACACGCAGCAAGAAGAGATTTTGCTCTACAAAATTAAATGGCTGATGATCTTCAGGATCGTCCTGGTGACGCTGCTGCTGGGTTCGGCCATTATTATTCAACTCAGCGTCCCCAAATCTCACACGTTAGATTTTCTCTATATCTTTATCATTCTTTCCTATTCCTTCACAGCGTTGACCATGTCATGGCTCAAACGGGTGAAGAATTTCATCCAATATGCGTATCTCCAAATCTGTTTCGATTTGTTATTCGAAACCGGGATTGTTTATATTACCGGTGGGGTTGAGAGTATTTTCACGTTTACGTATATTGCCACAATCATTTCGGCGGGCATCCTGTTATTTCGGCGTGGCGCATTTCTGGCGGCATCAATTGGCACAATTCTGTATGGCGTGTTGATTGATTTGCAATTTTACCGAATTTTGCCGTTGTATAAGTCTATACAATATCCGTATTCGCCTGTTGATGCCAGCGTGATTTATTATAATATCTTTTTGAATGCCTGCGCCTTCTACCTGGTGGCGTTTTTAAGCAGCTATCTTTCCGAATCATTAAAAAAGACGCACCAGCGGCTTCAGCAAACCTCGCACGATTTAAATGAACTCCAGGCGTTTCATCATAATATTTTGCAGGGGATGCAAAGCGGCGTGCTGACGACGGATTTAGCCGGAAAGATTACGTCATATAACCGCGCCGCCGAGATGATTACCGGATATTCGTTAAGTGAGGCGTATGGGAAGAATCTCTATGAAATTTTCCCCGATCTTCATCAAAAAATTTTTCGAGAAGATGCCCCTGATCGCATAGAATTTGTCCGCCGGATTGAAACAGAGGCATTGACCCATGATGGGTTGCGTGTTTATTTGGGGTTTTCGCTTTCGCCATTTCTTGATAATCAATCAAAAATTTCCGGGCTGATCGGCATCTTTCAGGATTTAACCGAATTACGCGCCATGCAAGAGCAAATTGCCCGAACTGACCGCCTTGTTGCCATCGGACAGCTTGCCGCCGGCGTCGCGCATGAAATTCGCAATCCGCTGGCCTCCATCAGCGGTTCTATCCAACTGTTGCGTTCAGAGTTAATTGCCAATCCCGAAAATAAGGCGCTCGTTGAGATTATTTTGCGAGAATCAGCCCGACTCGATAGAATTCTCTCCGACTTTTTATCCTATGCGCGTCCTCGCCCATTGATGTTCGCCAAAAGCGATATTGTGCATGAGGTGATTTTTTCGACAATTACCTTGCTGAAACGCGATGAACGATTTGCGGCAGATACCTATACCATTCAGGTGGATTCTGACCCGAATTTCCCCAAAATCGTGTGTGACGTGCAGCAGCTTCAGCAAGTGATGTGGAATCTCTGCCTCAATGCTTTGCAAGCTATGCCGAGCGGTGGAATGCTCCGGGTGGAGACCTCCTTAGAAACGCTTGATGAATGGGAGTTAGAGACCACGCAAAAAATCGAGGTCGGGGTCATTGCGGTGAGCGATACCGGAACGGGGATGGATGATGAGACGATCCGGAATATTTTTCATCCGTTTTACACCACAAAATCGTCTGGAACTGGCTTAGGATTAGCGATTGTACATAGCATTGTCAAAAATCATCACGGAACGATCCGAGTGAAAAGCCTTCCGCATCAGGGCGCGAGATTCGAAGTGGTTCTCCCTCTGAAGCAGGAATATTGGTAAGGTCTGCCGATGCATAAAATTTTAATCGTGGACGATGAGCAAAGCATGCGTGATTTTTTGACGATCATGCTCAACAAAGAAGGATATGACGCAGTGTCTGTCGAAGATGGACAACAGGCATGTCGGGCGATTGACGA
This sequence comes from uncultured Candidatus Moduliflexus sp., assembly GCA_964565315.1. Lineage (GTDB taxonomy): Bacteria > Moduliflexota > Moduliflexia > Moduliflexales > Moduliflexaceae > Moduliflexus. Next base: position 19,024 of record CAZMEO010000027.1, read on the forward strand.
CGATATTTATGATTTAGTGATCACTGATATAAAAATGCCCGGCATCAGCGGCCTTGACGTGCTCAGGCATGTGAAGTTAGCCGCGCCGGAAACGTTTGTCCTGGTGATTACTGCGTTTTCTTCGACTGACGACGCTGTTGCCGCAATGAAGCAAGGCGCGTTAGATTACATTACCAAGCCGTTCGATATTGAAAAAATCAAATTGGTGATTCGGAATGCGTTGGAGCGCAAGCAGCTTTCCGATGAACACGACTATTATAAACGCCAATACGATCATCAATTCGACGTCACGAATATTGTGGGAAACAGCCAGGCGATGCGTCAGATTTTCGATATGGTCAAGCGCGTCAGTTCCAGCAAAAGCACGATCTTAGTGACGGGGGAAAGCGGCACCGGCAAAGAGTTGATTGCGCAGGCGATTCATCAAAATAGCCCGCGCTGCGACAAGCCGTTTGTGGCCGTGAGCTGCGGCGCCATCCCGGAAACCTTGCTGGAAAGCGAATTGTTCGGCTACATGAAAGGAGCGTTTACCGGGGCGGTGGCGAATAAAATCGGGCTGTTCGAATTAGCCGATCAGGGAACGCTGTTTCTGGATGAAATCGGGGAATTGCCGCTGATGATTCAGGTCAAACTGCTTCGAGTGCTGCAAGAACGGCAATTCAAGCGAGTGGGAGGGACGAAAGATATTTCCGTTGATGTGCGGGTGATTGCGGCGACCAATCGGGATTTGCGCAAAATGGTTGAGGACAACACCTTTCGCGGCGATCTTTTTTATCGCTTGAATGTGATTCCGATTCATCTTCCGCCATTGCGCGAACGCAAAGAGGATATTCCCATCTTAGCGCAGCATTTTCTGGAAAAATATAACCGGGAAATCGGGAAACGGTTTACGCATATTACTGATGAGGCGATGGCGAAATTACTGGCATACCCCTGGCCGGGAAACATTCGCGAATTGGAAAATGTGATTGAGCGCGCTATCGCGTTGGAAAGCGAGCCAACCGTCAAAGCAGAGAGCCTCCCTGAAAATATTCGGGGGTCTGCTGACTATGTTGCCGCGCAGCTTCCGGCAGACATTCCGGCGGAAGGGATTGACCTGGAACAAGTGGTTGGGGAGATTGAAAAAGACTTGCTCGTCAAAGCGCTCGAACGAACCGGCTGGGTCAAAAAACAAGCGGCAAACCTGCTGCATCTCAGCTTTCGCTCGTTCCGCTACCGGCTGGATAAATTTTCAATTGCCACCGATGACAATAATGAGAGCGACCAGGAGTGACAAAATTTGGCAGATGCCGAATTTTGTCACGCATTTTCTCACGAGAATTGTCACCGCGCTCAGCCCCCCTTCATCTTCCTTCGCCAGATAGACTGGCATGGGATGTGCATTTTATCACCTTATTGATGAAATGAATCTTGCATAACCTATCTTTGGAGATAAAACATTATGTTACGTCAAGAAAAAGGGTTTACCTTAATCGAATTGTTGATCGTCGTTGCGATCATCGGCATCATCGCAGCGATTGCCGTGCCGAACTTGCTGATGTCAATTCAGCGGTCGAAAGAGAAACGCACGATGACGGATTTGCGCTCGATTGGCACAGTGCTGGGCAGCTATCAGGTCGATTACAATAAATATCCGACTACTGGCGGCTGGGCAAATTTTAGTAGTGATACGCTGGGCGGAGCAATTACGGGGGCTTTTTATTATAAAGGCTCTGTAAAAGACGGATGGAACATGACCTATCAATACATCAGCACGAATGGCGAGAGTTATACGCTCTGCTCAAGAGGCAAAGGCGGAGTCGCCGGCGGTACCACAGAATTCGAACGAGACATGGCGCATGTTGACGGCGTAATGTATGAATCTGACGAGTTT
>CAZMEO010000028.1:0-20743 GCA_964565315.1 uncultured Candidatus Moduliflexus sp.
CGAAGAAATTCAAGCTGAAAGTCGGCATTTACGGCGCAGAACCCTGGACGCACAATATGCGCAAAGAAATCGAAGCCCGCTGGAACTTAAAGGCGATAGATATTTACGGCCTCTCCGAAATCATCGGCCCCGGCGTCGCGATTGAGTGCGTCGAAGGCCAGGACGGCCTGCATCTCTTCTCGGATCATTTTTACCCGGAAATCATCAAGCCCGGCACGGATATTCCCGCGCAGAACGGCGAAACCGGCGAACTCGTCATTACAACGCTCACAAAAGAAGGGATTCCGCTGATTCGCTACCGCACCGGCGACATCGTTTCGATGGTCGAAGGCACATGCCCGCATTGCGGCAGAACGTCGCCCCGCATCAGCAAAGTGCGCGGACGCACGGACGACATGCTGATTATTCGCGGCGTCAACGTCTTCCCGTCGCAAATCGAAAGCGTGCTGCTGCAAATCGAAGAAGCCGAGCCGCATTACCTGCTGATCGTCAATCGCGTCGGCTCGCTGGATCAGCTTGAAGTGCAGGTTGAAGTCAACGAAAAGATTTTCTCGGATGAAGTGAAGCAATTGGAAACGCTGCGCAAACGGATTCAGAAAGAAATCGAAAGCACGTTGAACATCGTCGTCAGCGTCAAACTCGTCGAACCGCGTACCATCGAACGGAGCATGGGCAAAGCCGTCCGGGTGATTGATAACCGCGAACTTTATCAATAGAAAATAGAACACTGATTGGGCTGATGAGGCTGATTTTCACTGATTTTTTATAGCCCTGTCAGGGTTTAAAACCCTGACAGGGCTGAAATCGTAACAGTCATAAAAACCAGTGAAAATCAGTCCGATCAGTCCAATCAGTGTTCTATTCAACACCATGAAAGTCAAACAGATTTCCGTGTTTTTGGAAAACCGCAGCGGCAGGCTGGCGGAAGTGACGCGCGTGCTTGGGGATAAAGGCTTGAACATTCGCGCCCTGTCATTGGCGGACACGTCGGATTTCGGCATTTTGCGCATGATCATAGACCACCCCGACGATGCCTACATGGAATTGAAAGAGCGGCATTACACCGTGCAGGAAACCGAAGTCGTCACGCTCGAAGTCGCCGATCAGCCGGGCGGATTGGCGGGCGTGTTGGAATTGTTGTATCAGAATAGCATCAACGTCGAATATCTGTACGCCTTCCCGGAGCGCGATTCGGTGGACAAGGCGATTATGGTGTTCCGCTTTGATGATAACGACCGCGCCATCGCATTGATGCAGCAAAACGGCATTAAAATCATGGACTCCAGCCGGGTGTATACGATTTGAACCTCGATAACTGTCAGACACCATGAAGGTGTCTGACAGTTATTGGACAAAGGAACTGATGAAAAAAATATGGCATGTGCTTTTGTTGGCGGTAATAGTGATGGGCATGGCCGATTTCGCGGCGGCAACCGAATTGCCAGTGGTGACGGAATCGTTCGCTGTCGGATTCGAGCAGAGCGGGCGGTTTATTCCAGTCATAAACCATCAGGTCACGCTTCAAAAGAAATCATTCACGGTTGTCGTCTTTTTCAGGCAGCCGGATGATATTTTGGTGAATGCGTCGCTGACGACGGAATCGTTCGATACGGCAAAAGCGGGCGCGGCGCTGACGGCGATTCCCGGCTTTGCGAATCTCGGCATGGCGGAAGAATCCTTTAACCCCAGAACGTTGCTGATCTTGTCGAAAGATTCGCCGCATTACTGGTATTATAAGGATGAAAACGACCATCGGTTCAACGACATTATCCCGAAAGACGGTCAATTGATCTGTCGTCGGCTGATTACGCAAGTCACGGCAAGCGGGCAGAAACAGCCGAGCATTGTGAAGGAATTACCCGGCGATACGCTGTATTTCGTCTTTTTGAAAACCAGTTGGACGAACGATTTCAGCAAGCAGATCGAACAGCAGCGCGATTATGTGAAGGTGAATTTTCAATAACGTATGACATTTCAGGGATTGGGATTGCGTTGGCTGTTTCTGGTTATGATGGCAGGCATGACCTCGTTTTTATGGGGGCAGACCGGGATGCTGCGCCTGCCGGAATTGGACGCATGGGATGCGCAAATTCACCTGTTCCCGACGATTTGCGCCGTCTGGCTGCCCGCGATTTACGGGATGTTCAGCGCGATCTGGTGGCAGCTTCTCCGACGGGAAAATGCGCCGCAATCCACGAACGCGCTCGGCGACCTCCTTACGTATCTCGGTTTTTTCCCATTTTTCGGCATCGTGATGTTTCCTGCGCTGTTTGCATCCTCCCTGACTGCGATCAAAGTCTGGGTGTTCTTGCTGCTGCTTGTCAAAACGCTGCACCTGTTTCGAAGAATCGGAGCATCGCCCCACGCCGTTTCTACTCCATTACTCCTGATCATCAGCGCCAGCTTGCACCTCTTTTCCATCCCGTTTCATCAGCTTTCTCCGGCGCTGCTGCTGGAGGAGATGCTGAATCTTCCGGTCATGACGCATGTGGCGATCTTGACTGTCAAAGCGATGATTCAGGCGTTGATCGCGCTGGAAGTGTACCGCCTGAGCCTGACGATGATTTCCTCGACACGCGGGGCGATATTCGCTTACGGCTGGACGACCTGTTCGTTTCCGTTGCTGAGTTCGCCGAAAATATCGTATTTACTGGCCGGACTGCTGATTATTTTTATCCTGCGCCTGATTATTTCACGCTTAGACACGCGGGAACTGATTCGAGGATTGTTAGAACCGACGAGTATGATGATCGGCGTCAAATTCGCGATCTTCCTTGCGATTATTGTCTCTGCGGCGCTGATTTATTGGAGCAATGTCAGACCCGGGTTCAATATTCACGAAGCGCGAGCGTATGACATCGCCATTGCCACCGTTTTCGACAGTCAGACCGGCTTGTTCGCGATGTCGCCGATTTACTGGCTGGCGTTATTCGGCGCGGTGTACCTCTGCTATTTCGGCGTTTGGGACGGGGTGCTGCTGCTATTTTCGGGCGGCCTTGCGTATGGCGCGTATCATTTGGCAAACTATGGCATCCTCGGCGAAACGATTGATCAGCAGAGCAGCGTGACGTTTCTGCCGATCTTCGCGGTGTTGTTGGCGATTGCGCATCATCGGTTCGAACGCTTTGCCTTGTTCAGGTTCGCCATCGTGCTGCTCGGCACGATCACGTGCGTCAACACAGGCATCTTGCTGGCGCTGTTTCCCGACATGTTTACGGTGGCCGGAAAATTCGGCGAATGGCAGCGCTGGCTCGCCGAATTGTCGCAGCGGGACGTCAGTTATGAATTCCTGTCATTCGCGTTTCAGCGCAATTCATTGGGATTGTGGGCGTGCGTGAGCGCGATGCTGCTGCTGGCGGGCATCGGGTGTTATTGCCGGACGAAATCCTTCGCGGCTTTTCGGCGGAAACGGAAACCGAATTGTTCGCAATTTCTCAGGTTCGGAACGCTGTTTCCCCTCTGCGTCCTCGCGATCATTGGAGGGAGCGGCTGGCTTTTAAGCGCCAGTCCGCGCCTGTGCGCCGTTCCGTTGAACGGCCAATTAGAATTCACCAAAGAAAGCTCGCATCAAGAGATTTTTCTGGCTGACGCGCCGCTGTCAACGATAAAAAGCCGGGGAATCATGGTCGTTTCGACCCTGACGAACAGCGTCGCCCTCCCGCAGCAAACCCGCCTGCTGAATGTGACCGTTCAGACAACGGATCAGCATTTCGAAACCTTTACGCTGAAATCCGGAAAAGATACGGCTGAACTCGTCGCCGATCATCCCTATTTGAAAAATAGTTTAGCGCACGACCGCGCCGCAATTTTCCGCTCGTGGCAACTGAAAACAGAAGACGGCCTGACCTACGAAGGGCATGACTACTACACCGTTTTGCGCTTGCCGCGCCCCATGACATTGCAAGAAATGAAGCTCAAAGTCTTCAGCGCCAAAGGCGTGGAACTCCCGCCCGGCGTCCGCATTCACATCAAAGAGATTTTTCTGCTGGAATAGCGGACGAAAAGCTGTCAACAAAGCCGCCCGACGGCGAGATTCTCATCCGTCACGCCTGTCATCATCACGTCAAGCATCCGGTTTGACAGTGGTTCATCCGATGTCACGCCAACCTTGATGTAGTTGCCGGTATAGCCTGTAAACAAGCCGTTCTGCTGCTTGCGCTCGAACAGGACGGAGACGGTTTTTCCGATCTGGCGTTCATAAAATGCCCGGCGCTTCTGCTTCGACAAGGCGCGTAAAATTTCGCTGCGTTCGGCGATGATTTCCGGCGCGACCGGATGCGGCAAATCGGCGGCTTTCGTCCCCTGACGGGCTGAAAAGCTGAAGACATGCGCGTAATTCAGCGGCAGCGTGGCAAGCAAGTCCCGTGATTCCTGGAATTCGGCGTCCCCTTCGCCAGGAAAGCCGACGATGATATCCGTGCCGATATTCACATCCGGCACGGCGTCCGCCAATTTCAGAACGAATTCCGCGAATTCCTCCCGCCGATAGCGCCGATTCATCACCGTCAATACCGCGTTGCTGCCGCTTTGCAGCGGAATATGGAAAAAATGGCACAGTTTGCGCGAGGCGGCAATATAGTCAATCATCCCATCAGGAATGGTCATCGGTTCGATGGAAGTAATGCGAATCCGCTGGATGCCGTCAATCTCTTCCAACAGGCGCAGCACGTCGAGAAAGCCTTTCCCCTGATATGAATATGTGCCGATGTTGACGCCAGTGATGACGATTTCCTGATGCCCGCGCGCCGCAAGTTCTCGCGCTTCGCGCCGAATATCCTCGAATTCGCGACTGCGGTCGCGGCCTCTGGTGTATGGGACGATGCAATACGAGCAGAAAAAATCGCAGCCGTCCTGAATTTTGATATTCGCTCTGGTGCGTGCGGTGAAGTTGCCTGTTGATTGCATCGTAAAATCAGCGGCAGCGATGTCGTCGGAATGAAAGATCAACGGCTCAACCTGTTTGGGAAGATGCGGGCGACCGCTCTGCGTTTCTAATACGGAATAAATCAGCCGGGCGGCCTGAAATTTCTGCTCCGTCCCGATAATCATGTCAATCCCGGGAATGCCGCGCAAAATGTCCACGCCGACCTGCGCGTAGCAGCCGACGACGACCATAAACGTATCAGGATGCTTGCGCAGGACGCTGCGAATCATGTTGCGGCAGCGGGCTTCGCTTTGCCCGGTCACGGAACAGGTATTCACGACGCAGACATCCGTCTGTTCGCCGAATGCTTTAATCGCGTAGCCTTCTTGCCGAAAGAGATCGGATAACGTCGCGGTTTCCGCCTGATTCAAGCGGCAGCCTAATGTATAAAATGTCACGGAAAGTTGAGAAGTCATGCGTTCTCTGTTTTCACTCGCCCTTAGAAAGTCAAGGGAAAATCGCGCCTGACGTGATTCAGCTTTTTCATCGAGAAAAACGACAAGCCGGAACGATTCTGCTTGACCGGAATGGCGGATGGCGAAATTGTTAGTTTTCCTCATAGATGAATAAAAGGCGCAGTGGTCGCCATTTCCTTGAAGACAGTCACGCCAAAATTGCATAACATGAAGAAATCTGTTGACAGATCAGGTTGAGACATTAAGGATAACGATTGGAGGGGAGAGCTATGGAGCTCAGAACAACTGTACGAAATTTTACGAACGAGATGACCGTTCATCATATTTCGTTTGACACTCGCATCCGTGTGATCATTGAGGAGTCTCAGATGCGTCGCGAATCGGTCGCGCATGACATGTCGTTCGGCGTCCCCTCGATCACGCCAAGCGAACAACGGCAGCGCTTAAATACGCTTCCAGCCCACGATGATCCTCATGCCTCAGATGAACTGATTGCCATCATCGAAGCCTCTCGCATGAATACAACTCCACTCGAATTGTAATATGGCCTATTTATTCGATACGAATCATTGTATTTACCTCATGAATGGCTGGAATACGCCAGAAGAACACTTGTCTGACCGCGAACGGAATACTGTGAGGACGTTCAATCGCCTGAAAGATGACGTGATTTATATGAGCGAAGCCTCCGTTGGAGAATTATGGTATGGAGTGGAGCGTTCTCAGCGGAAAGCGTATAACCGAACGCGATTGAATATTCTCATGTCGGCAGTTCCTCCGCTTGCGGTGACTCGACGGATATGGGAACTGTACGGACAAACAAAAGCCGAGTTAAGTAAAACGGGGAAAATTATTCCTGATATTGACCTTTTGATCGCCTCAACCGCCCAATATTATCAGATGGTTTTAGTCGCAAATGATAAACATATGCAATATCTTCCAGTATCATTTCGCAGGGAAAATTGGGCAGCAGAAGAGATGTAACAAAGGGGAGACTCACCGGAAAGATGAAGCGAACAATGCGTTATGCCTGCTATGAATGAGACTCCCAAACTCATCCCGATAGAAGAGACGTGCGATGCCGCGCTGCTCCGACTGCAAGAGTTAGAGCAGCTTTGTCTGCGCGATCAGCATTTTATTGGCGAACTGCTCTTGTTTTTCCGGCATAGCCACCGCGAAGTGCGTTATATGGCAGCGGCGGTGATGGGGCGGCTTGGGGAGAGGGCGCATGCGCATGTGCCTGTTCTGGTAGATTTTTTGACGGACACCGACCGTTTCGTGCATTTCGCCGCCATGGAAGCGCTCGGCGGCTTAGGCCAGGTCGCCAAAGACGCGATTCCAGCGATTGCGAACCTGTTACAGCATCCTGCCTGGGATATTCGTTTCGACGCGCTCGAAGTGCTGGCGGAATTAGACGCCGAGGAGTATATCCCGCAGATTCTCAAACTGATGGACGATCCTGATGGGCGCGTGCGTTTTGCGGCGGTCGAAGCGCTGGGGAAATTAGGCGAAATTGCCACGATTTACATCCCGCAGCTTGCCGCCCGCCAGATTGCGTCGCACTTAGATGATGACGACCCATCAATTCGCTCTACCGCAACGTGGACGCTTGGCAATTTCGGCGATGTCGCGAAAGCCTACATTCCTCAGATTGCGGAACATCTCGAAGACGACGATCCGGCGGTACGGTCAGCCGCAGCAGTCGCGTTAGGCTATTTAGGCAACGAGGCGAAATCGCAATCACAAATTTGCCAGATCACTTTGCAGCAGATTGTGATGTTATTGCGGGATGAAGATGCCACCGTCCGCGCAACTGCGCTGAAAGTGCTGGGCGAAATGGGGGAGGAGACCAAAATGTATATTCCTACCTCCGTCGCCAAACGAATGGTATCTTGCCTTCAGGATGGGCATCCGCATGTGCGTTCTGCGGCGGTGGAGACGCTGGGAAAATTGGCCGATATTGCGCGGCGATGCTTGCCGGAGATGGCAGAATGTCTGCATGATGACGAACCAACGGTTCGGGCGTCGGCAGTGTGGGCATTATGCAATTTAGGCCGCTTGTCGCGAGACTATATGTCGAACATCAAAGCCTGTCTGCAAGATCGCGATCCGATGGTACGCGAAGCCGCGTGCGAGGCGCTTGAAGGATTGTTCGAACGCGCGATCCGATAAAACAACGTGAGAGCGTTCAGCGGCAGCGGCCTAATGGCCGGGCAAGTCGCTGCCGCCGCCGATATTGTAAAACTCATAAACATCGACGCCGCAGAGAGTCAAGGCGTATTGCAGATTCTTTCGAATCAGCGTGACCTGAAATTCGGTATTGACCGGAATTTCCCACAACTGACGCAGAAATTGCTCTTCGGTTTTCACGCGGTTTCCCGCGATGTGCGTAATCAGATCGCCTTTTTCAATGCCCGCGTCATCCGCCGGACTGTCCGGCATGACATCCACCACGATAATCCCTTTTTGATACGGCGCGTGATACATCCCCGTCCATGTTCTTGGCGGGCGGCTCATGACGCGCCCGTAGCGGATCAGTTCGGATTCGATGTCATACAGCAATTCTATCGGAATGGCGAGATTCATCCCTTGCTGTTGATTCAACTGAAGCGAGACGATGCCGATCACTTCGCCTTCGAGATTGAAGAGCGGGCTGCCGCCAAAGGCGGGGTTCTGGGGAATGATGTAGAGCGCGCGTTCTAACAGATATTCCCAATAACCGATAAACGGCGAGGTATCGGTGATGCGGCCATTCGTGACGATCCGCGCCTGCGCTTCCGCGCTGTCGCCAATAGTGATGGTCAGTTGACCCGCTGCCACCCGCGAGGAATTCCCTAAGACGACCGGTTGAATATCACTCGCGTCGAGCAGCCGAATCAACCCAAAACCGCTTTCATAATCAATGCCGGTCACTTCAGCCTCGATCACGCGATCATCGCCGAAGGCCACCTGAATATTTTCGGCTTCCATCACCAAATAGCCTGCCGTGAGAATATAGCCCTGAGAATTGATGATCACGCCCGTGCCTTGCCGAACAGAGCCGAGAATATTGGCAGAATGGCGGTTTTCTGGAATATACGCTTGAAAGCGGACAATCGAGTTCGCGGTTTTTTCCACGACATTCACGATTTGATCGCGCAGCCCGCCATGCCCATTATGTTCGAAAGATAATTGATAAATCGTTTTAATCATAGCCCCTTCTATCCTGATGACCGCATTCCTAACCGTTTTTCTCCACCGCGAAAGATTCCGACAATCAACGGGCAGCAGAGCATGTTATAACAGGTTTCATACACCAGGAGTTGCTGCCAATTGTTCTGAAACCCCTGCAAGCTCAGCAAGATGAGTTCACTGATCACAGAACTGAATCCGACGCACAAGATATGGGTAAACACGCTTTGTGTATATAATTGCTTGCCCACAATGCCGTTGAAAAATCCGAGAATCGTTTTCGTAAAGGCATTCGCGCCGAACAGAATCTCAGAGGTGGCGTCTTGCATCAGCCCGAACGCAAATCCACTGAGGCAGCCGGCTTCCGGGCCGTTTCGCAAACCGAGATACACAATAATCACCAACAGCAAGTCCGGCTTGATTGTCAGCGAAAGCCAGGGAAACACGGAGGTCTGAATGACCATCGCGCCCAACACGATAATCAGCGTCAGCGCAAAATACATACACCACTCCCATCAGCAATTCTCATCATCGCCTCGATCAAATTCGTTCCGTTATTTCTCTGCGTCTTCTGACGCAATGGCGTCCGTTCGCTGGATAATCAACACTTCTTCTAATTTCGAGAAATCCACGCTGGGGGTAATTTCAATCTCTTGAAACAAACCGTAATCGTCTTTTTTGACTTTGGAGACCGTTCCAATCATTAACCCTTTCGGGTACAGTTCACCCAATCCGGAAGAAATGACCGTTTCTTCCTCGCGGGCATACGGGAGAATCTGTTCGAGATATTTGGCAGACTGTTCTGCGCCGATAGCGGCCTGCAACGCCTCGACAAACGCTTGTTCCGACGGATATTGCTGATCTTTGAGCTGCCGGATATTTGCCAACACATCGGATAGGGAAAACTGCAAAATGATCCCTTTATACCAGTCCGCCTGTTCCTTGCCTAATGTGTTTTCCAGCGTTTTGACGAACAAGCGCTGATTCGTGTAGTTCGTCTGCTGCATCCCTTCCAGCAGCGCTAACACGTCGGGGGGGACTAAATTTTCCGTCAGGCGCGTCATCGTCTCCATCGTGATCGCATATCCTGGAATATCCAATTTTGCCAATTCATTCAACGATTGATCGGTCAGCCGGTAAATCGCGCCCTCGCGAATTTCTGCGCGGCGAAGCACATTTTTCATGGCATAGGCATCTTTTCTGGTTAAGCCCGCCACAATTCCTTGATCGCGCGTGCGTTGAATCAGCGCGGAAACACTGCAACTTGGGTCGCTGAGGAGCAAGACTTTGGTCGAATTATTCGCCACTGTCATCGTTCTGCCGACAATTCCGGCGTGAGTAATCACCGGCCAGCCTTCTTGAATGCCGTCATTGCTCCCGCGATCAAGCACAATCGTATTACTGTGGTTGGTGGCGTCATATCCGATGACACGAGCTAAAATCGTGGAGAATTTTCGATCTTCGGCAAGATGCAGCGTGTCTTTCAGGCGTTCATACGCCATCAAATCTTCGAGATACTGGTTATTGATTTCTTGTAATTGCAGCACGGTTTTGCGCAATTCTTTGTTTTCTTTCGACACATTGATCAGGTTAATATAGTTATTCCAGAGATTCTGAGTGCTTGAAATGACCGCCGTGACCGCTCGTTGAAAGGGTTGCAGCACGGTCAGCATCGTGCGTTCGATAATATTCGACGGCTGGGGAACATTTTCCAACGCCGGGCGTCCGAGCGACAACAGCACGATGGAAATCAGCAAAAATAAAAAAAACAGCGTCACATGGCGATAACGTGTTAATAAATGCAGCATACCTATTTTTTCCTCACCTTCTGCGTAAAAATGCGGAATCAGTCAATGACGACTTTGTTGAGTAATTCCGGTAGGGCTAATAATTTGCCTGCGCCAAGCGCGACAGACATCAACGGGTTATCGCAGAGCGTGACGGGGAGGCCGGTTTCTTCGCGCAGCCGCATATCGAAATTTTGCAGCAGCGACCCGCCGCCGGTCAGCACGATGCCGCGATCCGCAATATCGGACGACAATTCCGGCGGCGTGCGTTCCAATGCCGTTCGCAGCGCATCAACGACAGCGGCGACGATTTCCGAGAGGGCTTCGCGAATTTCTTCGCTTTTAATGGGAATGGTTTTGGGAATCCCTTCTAACAGGTCGCGTCCCTTGATGTCTATTTCGCGCTCTTGTTGCAGCGGAAACGCCGAGCCGACCGACATCTTGATATATTCAGCCGTGCGTTCGCCGATGAGGAGATTATATTTGCGTTTCACGTATTGAATAATCGCTTCATCCATTTCATCGCCGCCGACACGGATGGATTTGCTATACACAATGCCGGAGAGCGAAATCACCGTCACTTCAGTCGTGCCGCCGCCAATATCAATAATCATATTTCCAGACGGTTCGTCAATCGGCAGGCCGACGCCGATAGCCCCGGCAATCGCCTCATCCACAAGAAAGACTTGCGACGATCCGGCGGAGATGGCGGAATCTTTCACCGCTTTTTTTTCAACTTCCGTAATGCCGGAGGGGATGCAGATGACCGTTTTGGGTCGCACAAATCGCCCTTTATTCAGCGCTTTTTGAATGACATACCGCAGCATCGCCTCGGTGATTTTGAAATCCGCGATCACGCCGTCTTTGAGCGGACGAATCGCCGTGATATTTTCCGGCGTGCGCCCAATCATCTGTTTTGCCTCTGTTCCAAAGGCAACCGGTTCTCTGGTTTTAGCGTGAATCGCTACAACAGACGGCTCATTAAAAACAACGCCTTTATTTTTTGTAAAGACTACCGTGTTGGCAGTGCCGAGATCTACAGCTAATTCGTTCGTAAACAGGCCAAGTGAAGGAATATGCATATCATCGTACCCTTTGCTGATGTCACTATGCGTTGAACAGCGCGGAAGACCACGATCTCTCCGGCGCGTGTGCGAAAACTATTTTCAACACTATAAATAGATAAACAGGTTTTAAACAAGGAAAATTATGAAATTTTTTCGAAAAGTTTTTCAACCGCAATGAAACGATTCTTCACGAGATTTTCCGCAACGTCAGCGGGTTTCTTTCCCGATGCAGAGATGTCAAGAAAATGACAACCCCATTAAAAAAAGGTTGCCAAGTTTCTCCTCGTTCAATAGCGTGTCTCTCCGTTTCTATCTACTTACTGCAATAAGCGAATGCAGACATGATACGTTTTTGGAATGGAGGGTGGTACGCGCTATGCTTGATGTCATGAGGCAAAATCTCAAGTCACTTCAAATTTTCCTGTGGTTAGTCATTGCCGCATTTATCGGAACGATCTTTTTCGTGTGGGGACAAGGCGGAACGCAAGGAGGCCGCGCTGGAGGCTCGGATGCCGTTGCGTGGGTCAACGGCGAAGCGATCCCTTATACCAGTTTCGAAAGCAGTTACCGAAATATTTATGGATTTTACCGTCAACTCTATGGCGATAATTTATCTGAAGATGTGTTGAAAACGCTGCAACTCGAACAAGTGGCGTTGAATCAGCTTACGCAGAACGTGCTGTTAGCGCAAACAGCCAAAGAATATAAGATCAGCGTATCTGATGAGGAATTAATTGCTGAGGTGCACAGCATCCCCAGTTTCCAGACGAACAATCAATTCGATCCGACGCTGTATAAAAATGTGTTGGCGCAGAACCGGATGACGCCGGAAACGTTCGAGAAACAGATGGAAAGCAGTTTGCTCATTCAAAAATTGGAGTTGCTGATTAAGCAGACGGCGCGAGTGAGCGATCAGGAAGTGCTGGAAGAATATGCGCTGCAAAATAACAAAATCGAGATTGAAGGCGTGTTGGTCAAAGCCGAAGCGTACAAAGAGCGCGTCACGATGACTGACGAAGAAATTCAGGCGTATTATGATGCCCATAAACAGGATTTTACCACGCCGCAGCGCGTCAAAATTCAATATGTTCACTATGACCCGCAAACGCTGAAAGACGAGGTTACGCCGACGGAAGAGGAGATCAAAGCCTATTATGACGCGAATGAAAGCGAATTCAATAAAGGCCGCGAAGTGAAAGCCCGTCATATTCTGTTCCGCACGCCTCAGGAGGCGACGGAAGCACAGCTTGCCGAAGTGAAAGCCAAAGCCGAAGCGGTGTTGAAACAGGCCAAAGAAGGCGCGGATTTTGCGGAATTAGCCAAAACGCATTCTGAAGACCCGGGGAGCAAAGAGAATGGCGGCGATCTGGGATTCTTCAACAAAGGCCGCATGGTGCCGGAATTCGAAAACGCCGCATTTGCCTTAGCCGTCGGGCAGGTCAGTGAATTGGTGAAAACGCAGTTCGGTTTTCACATTATCAAAGTCGATGAAATTCGCGAGGAAACTGACCCGTATGGAAAAGCCAAACCGGAAATCACGGAGCGATTGAAGTTGGCGAAGGCGCAGGAAATCGCCGGAGAACGGGCGCAGATTGCGTATGACGATTTGCAGAACACGCCGAATTTACAAGAGATTGCAACAAAAGACGGCCTGCAAGTGCAGGTGAGCAATCTGTTTGCCAAAGGCGAGCCGATTGACGAAAAAACGATTGCGATTCCACAAATCCAGGACGCTGCGTTCACGTTAAGCGCAGATTTGAAATTCAGCGAACCGATTGAGACGGCTTCAGGCTATTATCTGATTGAATTTCTGGAAACGAAAGAGCCATATATTCCTGAAATGGCTGATATTCAAGACAAAGTGAGCGAGGCGCTGCGCCAGGAAAAAGCGAAGGCGCTGGCAAAAGCCGATGCGGAGGCGATTCAGGCTGCCTTAGCCTCAGGGACGCCGCTTCAAGACGTGACGGCCACGTTTAAGGGCGAAGCATTTGCGCCGCGCCCATTCAGCCAGGGACAGAGTTATATCTCGGAAGCTCGCGGCAAATCCGAAGAACTTGCCAAACTCGCCTTCACGCTCCGCGATGGCGAATATAACGCTCCGTTCGAACTTGACAGCGATTATTGCGTGTTCCACGTCAAAACGCGGACGCCAGCAGACATGCAAGCATTCGAAAAGGAGAAAGCCGCGCTGATGGAGCAGTTGCTCAAGCAAAAACAAAATACGCAATTCCGTGAATTCATCGACGAATTGAAACAGAATGCGAACATCAAATATCGAGAAGGGCTTTTCTCGTAAATACGTCATTGGTTAAGGTTGATCAAAACGGGAGAACGTGGCAGCGTTCTCCCGTTGGCGTTTTGCCTTATGATTTTGAAAGGCGGTAAGACGCTTCTAACATATCTGACACCGTTTGTCCTCTTGAAAACCGAAAAATTCCGAATCAGGATGCTCTGATAGTGTTCATCGCAACCAATTATAAACAAAAGAGTTTTCGCCATTTCACCCTCCGAAGAGAAGAAAAATCCTGACATTCCCTCAAAATCAACAACGAATTTCCTTGTCAAAAAAAATTTTTGTGCTTAGACTCTGAAGCTGAAAATGAAACAATCTCACGAAAGGAGGTGACAACTTATGCAGAATACTACAAGTATGAGGATGATGAGAGTATGCAGCGTGATGTTATTGGCCGCATTGAGCCTGATGCCGATGAATCCGGCGGCAGCGCAGGATAGCCGGGCAATTGTTCAAGCTCCGCGCGAAAGCGTAACGGCGGAAACGATTGATCCGAGCACCGGAATGCCGAAAAATAGCTTCTGTACAGGAGTGAACGCGATTGATGTTCGGCTGACGAACAATACAGGCTATGGACAATTCGTATCTGTGGTGAACCGCGATACCAGGGGCGTGCAACGCACTCTGTTTAACGGGCAACTTCAGACTGGCGTCTCGTATCTGTCTCGTTTATTAGGCATGCAGCTTGCGTTGAACGGCCCGGCAGGGACGGAATCAATCTGGCTGACGACGAATATGGGACAGGGCGCGGAAAACATGGTGAGTTATTACGTGCAGGATTGCGGCGGGACGACATATCCGCAGCAGAATCCGTGGCAGCAGCAATACGCCCAGGTGTGGGCGCAAGTGTCTCCGAACATGATCGAACAGGGCAGAAAGGGGACAATCACCGTGCAAACCAGTGTTGGATCACAGATGGGCGCTGTGTATTATCTGGAAATCCTGAATAGCTGGGGGCAGTTATGGAAACGTCTCCCGGTAACAAAAGCGCCGTATGATTATTATCAGGTGACATTACCGGTCGGAACGAAGACGAAGCCTGGCTTCTTGACATACACTGTTCATGTGACGGTGGAATCCGGTTTCGGCGGGCAGTCTCAGCGCATTGGAACAACGCAGTTCACGTTCCAGATCGTGCGCCCTGGGACGATTCCTCCTGTGATGGCGCCGTATAATTCGGACTATCAGGGACAGATGATGCCTCCGACATGGACGCCCTACGGAGTCAACCCGTCCAGTGGAGCAGTTAGCGATGGAGCCACATTTTCTCATCCATCGTTTGTCGTTCCTCCCTACACGCCCTATTCGTCCTACGGCCTTGACTCAAGGGGCAGCGGGGCGATGAAAGAGCGTTCAATCGAATAGGCGCGCTCAGGCATCCTGCCATATTCTCAGATGCCATCTTGCACAAAGATGGCATCTGCTCTTTCATAAGGATTTTCTCAACACTTAAAGAAACTGGTGAGGAAGATAGATCTTCACCGCCTTTGCCGAGCGGCTTTTCAGCGAATACGCGTCGAGCGCCGCCGGAAGAATCACGGATTCTCCGCGTGACACAAAAGCCAGCGTCTTCTCGCCCTGACATACCTCAAGTTGTCCCTCATACACGATTAACCCATGGAAGCTAATCGCGCACGACTGTGGCAGCGCGTCATCATTCTTCAGCGTCACCTGGCTGACGCCGAAGTTCGGCGTCTCAGCGCATAAGCGTTCGACGCTTTCCCCACGCTGCTGGACAACTGGAAGTTGAGAGCGAATTTGCTGAATAAATGCGTCGCCGCGCAATCCTTCGAAGTCAATCACTCGGAACGAATCGTCAATATGCAATTCTCGCGGCGTGCCGTTCGGGTCTTTGTTTCCCTGCGCGTCATACTTCCGATTCCAATCCCACAGGCGATATGTTTTGCCGCTCCGCTTCGACGCGATTTTTTGCGGCTCGATTAAGGTCACGCCCGCTCCAATCGCATGAATCGTGCCTGCGTCAATCACGAAAAAATCGCCGGGATGCACTTCGACAAAATTCAAATACTGCGACACATCTTCTTGCGCGTCAATCGCCTGACGAAGCTGCGCGTCCGACACGCCTTCGCGCAAGCCTAAATAGAGGCCGCATCGCGGTTCAGCCTCAAGAATGTACCAACTTTCCGGCTTGCCCGATTCATTCGGCTTCAACCCGGCATAGTCATCTGATGGATGGACTTGCACAGACAAATGATCGGCGGCATCAAGCAATTTGACAAGAATCGGATTTTGTCCGTCAAATTTTTGCGCAACCTTCGCGCCGAGAATCTGCTCCGGGAAAAGTTCTAACAATTGAATCAAGTTGACGGCAAGGCGCTCTTCGCCAACATCGAAGATGAATTCGCTTGGCGCAAGCGGATCAGCCGAGATTTCCCACGATTCGCCGACGATAGCATAGTGTTTCTCCGCTCGAATCGGCACGGCGCGCTTATAGGAACTGAGAATTTTCGTGCCGCCCCAGGGCATCCCCGTCGGCTTGCTGAAATTATCCGGCAGCGGCACGAGCGGCAGGCGAATTCGGGCTTCTAAAGCGTGAAAAAGATGATGTTCGTGAAGCCAGGAACGAATATCTTCAGTGGTTTGTCCTGAAAATGTGGGCATAAGAACGATGGAAAGGGGCGAAGAAACGCGCTTTGCGGCATTTCTTCGCGGGAGTTTGACGGTTAAGCGGTTTGATACTCCGACAACGCTCCGACCGCGCTTCCAGTTAAGTTCGCGTTTTCGACGGAGACGATTTCGAAGGCGATCTGTGAATGCCCCATTGCGTCAAGCACCGATCTCAATGCGGCATCTGTCCATTTTTTATAATCGGGACAGCCCCAGAACAAGCCGCCTTCAGCGACGATCCCGATTTTTTTGCAGGAGTGCGCCGAGGCTAATACGTCAATGGTTCCGGCTAATGACGCCGCCACAAGGTTCGCCGAGCGTTGAAGGATTTGATGCGCCAATTCGTATTCTTTCGAGGCCGAGTTGCCGGTTTTATACGCCACGTCAACAACCGCTTTCGCGCCGACCGCAACATCAACACTGCTTTCCGGGCAGGCGAGCTTCAGCACTTTCGCGAGATACACGCCAGACACGGCTTTTTCGAAACGATGATGGCCGGGATTTTCAGATTCGGCGTCTAATTGAGCGTCGAACGTCGTCAAATATGGCGGATCGAAGTTACCGGATTCCAAATTGATCGGCAGCGGCCAATGCCAGTTGAATTCTTTCGGCAATTTCGGCACGGCGTGCGCATCCAGCACGAGCGCGGCATTATTGCCGGTGCCAACGATCAAGCCGATATACCCATCCGCGTCAACCGCTGTCAAGCCGCCTAACAGGCAGGCGACCGTATCATTGATCACGGCCACGCTTGAACACTTGACCGGTTTGCGGAATTGAGCGAGATGTTCAACGAGCATGTGGCCGACTTTCTCGTCCACCGTGTCATTGACAAAGACTTCTTTCGTCCAGCGGATCAGTTTCGCATCGCCGTCCGGCGTCGAAAGGGTCGGATAGGAAAAACAATAGCCTAACGGCAAACCATCCGGCGGATCCAAAGAAGAAATCAACTCAGCCATCGCGTCTAAAAAGCGAGCCCGTTCTAACGGAACGTTGCGTTGGATCGGAATCGCGGTGCTTACCGGGCCTTTTTCAAAGACCAGACGGCCTTCTTTCAGGGCAACCACCGCCGCCCGCACGTTTGTTCCGCCCAGGTCCACCACTAACGCGCGTCCGGTATGCGGAATGTTTTCGACAGGAAGATAGGTTGGGATCGCCAAAATTTCTTGATCCGGCGTCTCAAGCCCTTTGCGGATTCGTTCTGACAGGACGCGGGCAATGGCGGCAAGCTGATCCTGCGTCAGCGTAAATTGTGTGTTTGTCATAATGCATGCGGTTCGGGAATGTGACAAGGCGCACATTCCCGAATTGTGAAACCAGGAATGTCCTTGCTACACTCTCGAATTCTTTTTGGTGAATTCGATAATGTCGTCAACATACGAAAATGCGAGACAGGTGACGGTATCAGCCGCGCCATAATAGACAGCGATCCGACCGGTCGGCGCATCCACTAACGCAGCGCACGGGAAGGCGACATTGGGCACGTCTCCGACGCATTCATAGGCTTCCCAGGGCGCTAACAAATACGGTTGGGTACGATAAATAACCTGCCAGGGTTTGTCAAGGTCTAATAACGCCGCGCCCATACTATACACATAACCGTTGCAGGAGGTCAGCACGCCATGGTAAATCAGCAGCCAGCCTTCGCTGGTTTCAATCGGAATCGGGCCCGCGCCGATTTTCGTGCTTTGCCAGCCCGACGTCGGATCCATCACCCAGCGATGACAGCCCCAGTGTTCCATATCCGGGCTTTCGCTGTAAAAAATCGTCCCGAACGGCGTATGACCGTTGTCGCTTGGGCGGCTGAACATGGCGAATTTACCGTTGATCTTGCGCGGAAACAACACGCCGTTCCGGTTAAACGGGAGGTAGGCGTTTTCTAATTGATAAAATTTTTCGAAATCGTAGGTATAGCCGACGCCGATGGTCGGGCCATGATAGCCGTTGCACCAGGTGACATAGTAGCGATCTTCAATCCAGCAGACGCGGGGATCATAGCCATAATTAAACTGCGAAATTTCCGCTACGCGATCATTCGCGGGGATCATCTGGATCGGGTCTGGTTGAATCGTCCAGTTCAAGCCGTCATCGCTTTTTCCGCTATGAATAACCATATTGCGGGCGCGATCATCGCACCGGAAGACGCCTGCAAATTTACCATTAAACGGCACGACGGCGCTGTTAAAAATACTATTTGCGCGGGGAATCAAATTCCGGGGAATCACGGGGTTTTTGGAATACCTCCAGATCACGTCTTGAGAACCTGCCGGGCGATCCTGCCAGGGCATATTGGGCAACGCGGAACCAACAATTTTTACGCTCATGCACTTTCCTCCTGAAATAATAATGATACATTGATAGATTACAGACAACCTTCACATGAAACAAACATTTAAATTAAATTAACAATGTTAATAAATTAAATTACTTTATTCCTGTCAAGCATTTTTTATATGTTGGGCAAAATAAATAGGGCATGTCTTTTTTATTGCGTAACTATCTGATACTACGCTTACGCAGGTAGGATTTTTATAGGTTCATGCGAAGAAGCCGATTCCAGCGACAAACACAACGCTCGTCCTGAGTCTGCCAAAGGCATCTTTTGCGTATGGTATAAATAAAAATAATTTATAAAAATCATCTTCGCCATATTCAAAATATATCTTAAGACGATTTTATACTGCAATAAAACGAATATCATTGTATTTATCATAATTAACATTATTTTCTTTACAAAAATTTAGTCTCCTAACAACGATGTTAATGTATCAAGAATAGTTCGAAAGATGAAATAGTTTTACCAAATATATAAGATTAATTTATTTGTTTTTCACCTTGTGAGTGCCAATTATGTTAATAGGAACTCGTCTGGAAGATACTCGAGTGTACAATCGAAAAATTATTATCGAAGCGATTCGACGTCATACTCCGATTTCTCGCGCGGAAATCGCTCAGATGACCGGCTTGACAACGGCCACGATTTCGAATTTGACCGCAGAGTTGATTGAAGAAGGTTTTATTCTGGAAAGTGGGCGCAGAAAAGGAATGCGCGGGCAGCCAGCGATTGAATTGGAACTCAATCCGAATGGGCGGTTTTCAATCGGCTTTGAACTCGGGAGACGCCATTTATCAGGCGTGCTGATTAATTTAACCGGCCAGATTTTAGACGAACTCTCACAAGAATGGGAATATCCGCCGCCAGAGATCGCGCTGCCGATCATGGCGGAACAAATTCAGCAATTTCTCAACCATTCTGCCATTGACAAAGAGCGTGTGTTAGGGATTGGCGTGGCGATGCCCGGTCCGTTTTTGACTAAAGAAAAACGTATTGTCTCGCCGATTGATTTTCCTCAATGGGAGCATTTTCCCGTAAAAGACGAACTCAGCAAGGAATTTCATCTTCCGGTCATGATCGAGCATGATGCGATGGCGGCGGCAATTGGCGAGCAATTTCATGGAGAGGGGCAGGCGTATCGGGATTTTTACTATATTCATTTTGCGGCAGGCATCGGCGGCGCGATGATTCTTGACGGACATCCCTATCAAGGATTTTCTCCGAATACAGGGGAGTTAGGTTGGATGCGGCATGCTGGCAAAGGACGTCGGGCATTAGTCGGGAATTACTTAGGACTGAAACCGCTATACAATTTTTTAAGCGGACATGGCATCACTGTTATCCATGCCAATGAATTAGAACCATTATTTGCCCAACAAAACGCCTATCTTTGGGAATGGTTGAATGACGCGATTGATTGCCTTGATATGATGATTGACTCAATTAACGCGATTTTAGGCCCGGAAGCCATCTTTTTCGGCGGACATTTTCCCAACTCGATTTTAGATTATATTATCGAACGGCTTCAGATTGAGGCGACGGCAGCGCGAGCCTCTCAGCCTGACCGCTACGGCAGTTATCAGGCCAAAGTGCTGCGAGCAACAGCAGGCGACTTTTCTTCGGCACTCGGCGCGGCCTCTTTGCCGCTCTATGAAACCTTTTCTACCCGTTCGACCCTCTCCGCCAGTTCCGACAATAAGCCGGAATAACTGAAGTTTCTCCCCATCATGAGAATTGCGCGGAGATGTTGACGAAGGCGAAAAACGTCATTGCAGGCGTTTTTCAGACTGTTTGACGTGAAGAAAATCGGCGCGATTGTATGACGTTTCAGAAAAAATCAATTTTTTTGAACATTTTCCTTGCCAATTTTTCCGCATCTATTAGGGTGACGCTCACGAGGCAGGGAGGAGTGGCCGAGTGGTTGAAGGCGGCGGTCTTGAAAACCGTTTTCGTGAAAGCGAACGTGGGTTCGAATCCTACCTCCTCCGTAAAACCATAAAGCGTAGGAATGCCCCATGAAAAATGCGCCGAACGCTTTTTCATGTTGTATTCATAAATTTTATCGGATTTCGGAGAGGTGACCGAGAGGCCGAAGGTGACGGATTGCTAATCCGTTGTACGT
>CAZMEO010000029.1:0-18207 GCA_964565315.1 uncultured Candidatus Moduliflexus sp.
CGCCCGGAAATGTCGTGCAGGATGGCGATCATGGCGCGTTCATTCGCCATTGTCAACGGGCTGAGATTGATGCTGACCGGCAGGCTGCTGCCATCTTTGCGCAGCCCGAACAGTTCCACCGAAGAGGCCAACCGCTGTTGATCTGGCGACGTAAAAAAGGCATGTATATCGGCGGGGCAATTCGGCAGCAGCGCATGGCATGGCTGGCCGATCAATTCCTGGCGCGTATAGCCGAACATCTCTTCTAATTGGCGATTCACTAACGCGATGCGATGCTGGCAATCGACGATCAAAATGCCGTCCGGCGCGGCTTCGACAAGCGCATGAAAACCGCGCTCGCGATCAAGAATTTCGTCCTGCGCCTGCTTTTCCTGTTCTCTCCGGCTGAACTCAGATCGAATGCGTTGTATCACAAGCCCGATGAGCGTCGTGAACAGCAGCGCAAGGAGGATGATTGGAGTGGCGTCGTTCGCGGCGGCGAACAATATCTGCGAACGAGGCACAATGGTTATGTATTGCCAGCGGGTGTTTTGCACGGGCTGCACAACGGCGTAATAGCGCCCGATCCGCTGGATCGTGTCCGGCGGCAGGCGCAGCGCGGCGGCGGGGGTTGGCCTGACATCTGTCAGCACATCGGCGACGCGCAGAATCGTCTTCATGGGTTGCGCGGGCGAGAGCGCCACGACCTGTTCCTGCTCATTCACTAACAGCGCCCGCTCTCCATGATAGAGCGGCGACGCAAAAAATTGCGTTAAATTGGCTAAGGTAAAATCAAGGACGACGACGCCCCGAAAGGTTCGCTCTTCATCCACCGGAGCGGACATCGAAACCATGAGACCCTGCCCGACTTCATCGACGTATGGCCTGGTGATGAACAGGCGGCGCTCAGGGTTATTTTCGGGCATTCCGCCGGTAAAAAATTCGAGTGTATGGAAGGACGGCACGAAGAAAAAATCATCTAACGAAACGTAGGGATATAAGACGTTAAATGCGCGGTCAGAAACATAATAGACCCAGGGAGAAAAAGGATGATTTTGTTTCGCCCAGCGGAACAGCGGCGTCAAGGAGAGCGCCATGTTCAATTCGCGCCGCAACGATGCATCTTGACGATCCAATGCGCCTAAACCGCTCAGATGCGATATGTGATCAGGATTGATGCCCGCCGGAACGCCGGAGAGCGCTTATCCGCCTTTTTCCGGCAAATCCACCAGCAGGTCATAATATGGCGACGGCGCGGAGTTTGGGGTGGCGTAATAGGCTTCAGCGGCGGCTTTCAGGCCGTTCACCGTATTAATGGCGGATTTAATTTCCGCTTCAATGCGCAGCAAGGCCGAATGATGGTGATAGAGGATTTCTTGCTGGCGCGCATTCCGCGCTTGCAGAAATCGCGCAACGCTTCCCGCGCCGCCCGTCAGAAAGAGAATCGCGACAAGCAGCAGCACAAGCCTTTTCGAATGACCAACGATCTGAAATAGCGCGTCGCTGGCTGTTGTCAGAGGGGAATCCGGTTTTTCGGTGTTTGTAAATGCCTTTTCAGATGATACCCTGGAAAATATGCGCATATATCCTCTTGCATATTGTGTTTTTCAGAACAGACATTTAACAGATTTTCAAAATCTGTCAGGTCTGAATATGAGGCAAGACACTAATCGTATTTATGAAGGAAAAGACAATATTTTCAGACGAATTGTATAAGTAAAGTTTAAAAAATAACTTCAGCCCAGACCGCACAAGTCTTGAAGACACAATCCATTGTAGTCGGGAGAAAGCTGTCAGACACCTTGAAGGTGTCTGACAAATTGGCGAGACTTACGCGCACGCTTCTTTCAGCACGTCGGCGAGGATGCGGATGGCGCGGTCAATCGTTTCTTCGTCGCTTTTGGTGAAGTTCAGGCGCATGGTGGCGTTCCCTTCGCCTTTTTGCGTGTAAAAGAATTTGCCCGGCACATACGCAACGTTGCGCTTCACGGCGTCCCAGTAAAGCTTTTCAGTATCAAGCCCGTCCGGGCCTTCCGCCCAGACGAACATGCCGCCTTCCGGCTTGGACCAGGTAAAATTGGCGGGGAAATATTTCTCAATTGCATCGAGCATCGCCTGCAATTTCGGACCGTACAGGCGGATAATTTTCGGCAATTGCTCATCTAAATAGCCTCCGGCGAGATATTCGGCGGCAATCGCCTGACTGAAGGTGTTGGTGTGCAAATCCACCCCCTGCTTGACGATAACGAGCCATTTTTTAATCAGCGGCGGCGCGATGCAGATGCCGAGCCGCAGGCCGGGCGAGAGGATTTTCGACAGCGTGGTGATATAGACCACATGCTCCGGCGCGAACGTCCTGATGGCGGGCACGTCCTCGCCGCGATAGCGCAGCGCGCCATACGGATCATCTTCAATCAGCAGGGCGTCATGGCGCTGAATAATCTCCGCGATCTGCTTGCGTCGCGCCAATGTGACGCTTCTGCCGGTCGGATTCTGAAAGGTCGGGACAGTATAGATAAATTTGACGGTATGCGCTTTCAGTGTCTCATCGAGCGATTCCGGCACAAGCCCGTCTTCGTCCATATCCATGCGGACGTATTGCGGCTCATACGGATTAAACGCCTGAAGCGCACCGAGATACGTCGGCGCTTCCACCGCGATTTTGTCGCCGGGCGAAATCAGCGTTTTGCCGAGCGCGTCCAGGACGCCCTGTGAGCCGCTGGCGACGAGGATATCATCCACTGCCGCATGAATATTTTTCTGCCCAAGATACCCAACTAACGCCTCGCGCAAGGGAATGAAGCCTTCAGTCAGATCATATTGGAACGCATTCGAATCATATTTGTCAATCACGCGCTCCGTCAGTTCGCGCATTTTGTCCATCGGAAAACTTTCCGGCGCAGGGATGCCGCCAGCGAGCGAAATCATGCCGGGCTGCGAGACGACTTTCAAAATTTCCCGGATCGCGCTGACACTCATTAACCGGGTTCTGTCCGCTAACAGTTGTTCGAATTTCATTGCATTTTCCTTTATCGTTCGACTATTCGAAACCACAGGTGTCAGACTCGTTAAACGTGTCTGACACCTTACGTTGCCACAATTCTTCGTTGTTCTTTCAATGGCATCCTTTCGAAGGTCTTTCTTTTTTGTCAAGTTCTCTCAAAATATTCAGCGTTTCCTGCTTGACAGAACAACTCGCTTTTCTGCTTAGCATAACGGAAAAGGTGTCTGACAGCTTTTCATGATAACGACGCTATGAAAAAACAACCGCTGATCATCATCGCCGGGCCGACGGGCGTCGGCAAGACCGGCATTGCTATCGAATTGGCCGAACACATCAATGGCGAAATCGTCGGGGCGGATTCCATGCAGATTTATTGCGGCATGGACATCGGCACGGCGAAGCCGACGCGGGAAGAGCAGGCGCGCGTGCCGCATCATCTGATTGACATCCGCTCGCCGGACGAAGATTTTTCCGTCGCGGAGTATGTCGAGGCGGCTTCGGCGGCGATTGCCGAGATTGTGCAGCGCGGTAACATGCCGATATTAGTCGGCGGCACGGGTATGTATATCGAAAAATTGCTGTACGGCCTGTTCGAAGGGCCGGGGCGCGACGAAACGTTCCGGAAGGAAATTATTGCGTTTGCTGATACGCACGGCAACCTTGCGTTGCATCAACGCTTGCAGCAGGTCGATCCGGCGACGGCGCAGCGCCTGCATCCGAATGATCGCACGCGCATCATCCGCGCGCTTGAGGTGCATCATCTGACCGGCGCTCCGATTTCAGCGTTTCAGCAGGAAGCGTTGACACCGGAACAGTGCCGCTATGTGACGGCGTTTTTTGTCATCAGCGCTGAACGCGACGAGTTATACGCCCGCATCAATGCGCGGGTTGAAGGAATGATCGCGGCGGGTTTGGTAGAAGAAGTCGAGAGATTATATCAACAAGGGTTTTATCAGGAGTTCGCGCCGTTGAAGTCGTTAGGCTATAAAGAAATCGGAGAATTTTTAGCGGGGAAATACGATTTGCCGTCAGCGATTGAATTGATTCAGCGCAACACGCGCCACTATGCCAAACGGCAATTGACCTGGTTTCGAAAATATGCGGATGCCCGCTGGATTCAGCGCGACAGGGCAGCGGAAACCTGTCGGCATATTATTCATCAGACATTTTCGACCGGCACTTGAATGCCGATAGATTGGAGAAATTCTTTATCAGCGTCAGTAAATTCGAAATTGACCGGCAATGGCTGTTCGTCGTCTTTCGCGGCAACTCCTTCGCGGCGGCGCACGATGATTCCTGAAATAATCGAAAGCAGGACATCATAGCCATCGTCACGCGCCTCTTCAAGCAGTTCTGACAATTCGTCACAATCTCGCAATGCCTCTCGAACTCTATCCGCAATCATGATTGCAATGCGTCGTTGATGCTCTTCTTTTTTCATAATATCGCCCCCAGCAAGCACAAGTCTCTTTCAGGATGCACAAAGCCGCCCCTCACTACTCATTCAGCATGAGTCACTCTACGCGCCACGCCCATAAAAAAGGCAAGAGAAAAGTGTAAAAAAGAAAGCGGTTTTTTTATGTGCGTATCGACGAACAGCCACGCTCGTCGAGCGCTCAGGGAGGGAAGGGACTTTGAGGAAAAAAGAGTGCCTGATGTGAGAAAAACAACCCTGTCAGGGTTCAAAACTCTGACAGGGTTGAAAAAATGTGTCTTACCGTCCGTTCAACATCATCTTCGTGGCATTTTCGCCGCCATTTTGGAGGTAGAGCAACGGCACGCTGCGATCCACGCCTTCAATAAAGGCAGGCCGAGCCATCCAGGGGGCGACGGATAACACGTTCGCCATATCCATCCAGTACTGCAATCGCGCCACAGGCAAATTCCAGACCATGTGGTTATGGTTAGCCGGGCCGTATTGCTTAAATTCATACATGGACGCGTATTTCGTGGACACAAACGTATGCGGCCACTCGCGGTTAGTCGCGTTGCAGACCTTCATGGCGAGCGCATCCGGCAAGTCGATGGTGGTGGCTTCATCCCACATCAGCGAGAACATACCGCTGATGGCGTTGTAGCCGAGCCGTCCGACAATCCCGTCAATGCCGCCAGGCGTCAGGAACGTGACGCTGTTGCCGCCGCCGGGGAAATAGCCAGTATCTTGCAGCGGGAAGGTGACGCGGGACATAATCTCTTCCACCGAGGCGCCCGGTTTGGCCGCCCAGTTAAACGCCGCGCTGCCGGAGTTATTGCCATCGAAGAAGCCTTTGGTTTCCCAGACCGTTTTGCCGGTGAGCGGCAGGCCAAGCTGTTTGGCAACGTCCGAAATCTCTTTTGGCTCCCAGACTTTGCGGAAATCCATAAACAACGGCGGATTGCCGCCTGTCAACGCGCTAAAGATAAGCATGGTCAACAAGCCTTGCACGTCGGCTTCGGTCGCAAACGGCACGACTTCTTTTGCGCCATTATGGTCGAAGGTGGAATTAAAAAATGATTCCATCGCATCGGCAACCGGCAACGGCACGCCGCGCCGATCCGAGCCCCATTCCAACTGGCTCATAAATCCGCCGCCGACCGCGTTCAGGTCTTTCAGCAGATCGCGCACAATCAAATACATTGCCAGGCTGGTGTTGAGCCGTTCGCTATCCTCATTGTTCCGTAATTCGATTTGTTTGACATGCTTGTCGCACCATGCCCGCAGCGCGTTGACTTCTTCTTTGTTATACGCCTTTTTTGCAAGCATGTCGGCCAGAAGTTTCATATCTAAGCGCGTGATTTCAAGCCCCAAAATATTTCTGGTCGGAAGAATATGGGCTAATGCGGTTTCCATGCCCATCGAATCGTGGCCGAACACGACAACGCGGCGGCCTTTCATTGCTTGATAGGTCGCGGCAGCATACGCCCAATCCACTAACATGTCAGCCGTTTCTTTCGACATCACTGGATTCATCCCCGTATCCGGCCAACTCCCGATATTTAAATGTGACAAAATTCCCGATTGCGATACCGCGCCATTTGTCGCATGAGCAAAGACGACGCCTGGTTTCGGGCCGCTGTTGCCGCAGGTAAAATTAATCGGCGTGCGTTTTGGGAAATGCGCCAGAAAAGAAAGGACGCTCAGTTGCGGAAATGCCCAGGAATCTGGGACGCAGACCAGAATGCTAACGCCTGCTTCTTTAAATTGCTGCGCCACCATATCGGCCTGCCGCTCGCCATCAACCAACATGCGCGAATAAACGACATCAGCGATGCTTACTCGTTCAGCAAGCACGTCAGCCGCCATTTGAATAATGTTCCGGCAGCGCTCGCGGGACTCATTATCAATTCTGGGGTCGCCCGCGGCAAATACGCCGATGACGGGTTTCTTTTGCTGGATTGTCGTTTGTTCTGTCAACATCTTTGCCTGTTTCATAAAAGTGTCCTCCTGAAAATTTTAGTAAAATTTACTATAAAAAATTTACAACGAAACCATGTTTTATTTTTCTCTTTTCTGTCAAGAAATTAGGGAAAAATCTCTAATTTTTTTTCATACAGTTAATTTTTAGTAAATATTAAGCAATAAATAATTGCTATCAGAAAAAGAAGCCATGCAATAAAATCTTTGACAAAAACCTTGTAGTTCTTGAAGAATTTACATGTCATGACAGAGACGGTTGCGAACAGCCCAAAAATTATCAGACACCAAGGAGCGAACGTGATTGAAATCATCAATTTGACCAAATGTTACGGGAATATGACGGCGGTGTCGAACATCAATCTCACGATTCCCGATGGCCAATTTTTCGGATTTTTAGGGCCAAACGGGGCGGGCAAAACCACGACAATCAAAACGATAGTCGGCTTGTTGAAACCGACCTCCGGCATCGTGAAAGTCGAGGGATTTGATGTGCAGAAAGCGCCGTTACACGCCAAGCAGATCATCGGTTTCATTCCTGATAAACCGTTTATTTATGAGAAACTCACCGGGCGCGAATTTTTGCAGTTCATGGCGGGACTCTATCAGGTAAACGGCGCTGAGGTCGAAACGCGCATCGCGCAATTGCTCGATATGTTCGAACTATCGGAGTGGGGCAATGAATTGGTGGAAAGCTATTCGCACGGGATGCGGCAGAAGCTTGTCATGTCTGCAGCCCTGATTCACCAGCCCAAAGTCATTGTCGTGGATGAGCCGATGGTCGGGCTTGATCCGAAAGGGGCGCGACTTGTCAAAAAAATCTTTCAGGAGATTTGCGCCAAAGGCACCACGATTTTCATGTCCACGCACACCTTAGAAATCGCGGAAGAAATGTGCGATTACATTGCGATTATTCAGAAAGGCGAGATCATCGCCAAAGGCACTGTCGAAGAACTGCGGCAGCAAGCCCAAACATCGTTGACGAAACTCGAAGACATCTTTCTCGAATTGACGGGCGGATATGAGATGAAAGAGATGATCGAATTTCTGAAAAATTAACATGAATACGATTCTGTTAGCAGCGGGGTTTTCAACCCGAATGGGGCAGGTCAAGCAGATCATGGCGCTTGACGGCGTGCCGATGGCGCGTCGCGTGGCGGAAGCGTTTGCCTTTCCCGGCAACATGATCTCTGTCGTCATCGGAGCGCATGGGGAGGCGGTCAAGGCGATCTTCGAAGGATTTTCCTGCCAGTTTGTCGTCAATCAGATGCCGGAAGCGGGGATGTTCTCGTCGGTGCAAGCAGGCTGTCGCGCCATTCCTGATGACGAAGCCGCGTTGCTCTGCCCGTGCGATTGTCCGGGAATCTCGACGGAAACCGCGCGAGCTGTCGCGACGCGATTGAACGAGTCGCGCAATATCATCATTCCTTCTTATCATGGACGTCGTGGTCATCCGGTGGGACTGCCCGCGTGGTTCGTAAACTATATTCGCGAGTTGCCGCCAACCACGCCGGGGCTGCGATCATTATGGCCGCGTTTTGCCGAACGAATTATTGAGTTGAGTGTGCCTGATGCGGCGATTTTGCATGATTTTGACACGCGAGAGGATGTGCGCAGCGCAGGCGCTCCCTCGTCGCAAGCTTATTGCCGCACGAACATTTTTCCGGCAAGCTGACGAACCAAATTTTTCATTTCCAGCATCATCAACGTCGCCGAGACAATTCCACTTGTCAGTTGAGCGTGCATGGCAACTTCGTCAATGTGCATCGGTTCCGTAGAAACGATGTTGAAAATGGTTGCTTCGTGAGGGGTCAGCGCAAGAGGAATGGACGGGGAGAGCAGGCCGGACTGAGCGCTCTGCAAGGGCAATTCCGGTTGTGTGTCCTGATGAAGTTCGCGCCGAATTTCCGAAGAGATTGCGTTGAGCACGTCATCCGCATGTTCGATCAAGGCTGCGCCCTGTTTGATCAGATGATTCGTGCCTTTGCTGCTGCCAGAGGTGATGTTCCCCGGCACGGCAAACACATCGCGCCCCTGCTCCAACGCCATATCCGCCGTAATTAATGCGCCGCTCTGCTCGCCAGCTTCGACGACAATCGTTGCCAGGCTAAGTCCGCTGATAATGCGATTTCGCGCCGGAAAATTGCGGCGGTCCGGCTTTGTCGTCATCGGAAGTTCCGACAGCAGCGTTCCTTTTTGAATGATTTCTTGATATAAATCGGCGTGTTCGGGAGGATAAACGACATCCACGCCGCAGCCTAACACGGCAATCGTCTGCCCGCCAGCGTGCATGGCGCCGCGATGCGCTGCGCTGTCAATGCCGCGCGCCATGCCGCTGACAACGGTCACGCCTTTCAGCGCAAATTGTCTGGCTAACTGGTCGGCGACGCTTCTCCCGTATGTTGACGATTTGCGCGAGCCGACAATCGCCACCATCACGTCATGCGCATGTAAACGCCGTCCTTTGACATAGAGAACCGGCGGCGGGTCAAAGATATTTTTCAGCGCGTCGGGGTAGTCCTCATCTTCCCACGTCACAATATGCGCGCCACTTGAGAGAATCGCCTCACATTCTTGCTGAACAGCGCGTTCAACATCAAATTGCACGATATTGGCAATGGTTTTTTCTGGAAGGCCGGGAATCGAACGAAAACTGGAAAAATGGGCGGAAAAGACTTCTTCCGGGTCATGAAAGACATTCAACAATTTGCGATACGTGACAGCCCCGACACCGGGGACCATGTTCAAGCCAAGCCAATATTTCCTGGCGTCGAGTTCGCCCATAAGAAAAAAGACATAAGCCCCTTGCGCGAAGCTGAGAGCTTATGTCTTGACACGCGATAAAGACGCATGGCGTTCTATCGTCGCAACACCGCCTTCTCGCCGATATCAATCATTTTTATGCTTTCCGTGACCAATGCCGTTGAGGTCTGCTCCTGGACGCTTAATACGGTCAACCGTCCAATCGCCTGACGCGGGAATCCTTCGCCGATTTCGCGAAACACGATGAAATTATCAGCAGGCTGTACCCCTTGTGCTGCGCCGACATCAACATACACGATATCGCCGAACGACACGCTTTTACGACCAGCGCGTTCCTTTAAAATATGCGCGATCAGTTGATTGCCGACAGACAACCCGTAGGTTTTGGAATTTCCGACAACCGGTTTTGCCAATGGCGCGGAGATTTCCGAGGCTGGAATAATAAGGTCGCCAATTTCGATGTAACTATACGATTTAATAATTTCGGCGGCTGAAATCGCGGCTTCCGTATTTTTGACGCGCAAATGTCCGTTAATTTCAATCTGCGTGCCGATTAACTCTCCTGTCACCGGATGGTAAATTTCGCTGCGCGGAGTAAAGGCGACAAACACATCCCCTTCTTGTAATCGATTTGAGCTTCCACGATTGATATAGACGATATCGCCGAACACCAGTCCCGGCTGGCCGAATTCGGACAGCACCACTTTGGAACTCTCGCCTTCTCCAGCATCGTCACCCGTAATCTGCGCAAAGTCCGTCGCCGTCAACTCTTTCATCGAGTAGGGGATAATATAGCCGCTGGCTTCAATAAAATCTGGCGTGGGAACAACCGCTGACGGGGGGCGACGGGTTTTTACGGGGTCAGGAGAGGGCGCTGGCAAGCCATACCAGGGACGCGCAATGATTTTATCGCTTTTTTTCGCAGAGCCGGCAGCGCTCTGTCCCTCTGCTCCTGAGGCATTGGCGGCAGAGTAACTCAACCCGACCACATCGCCAGGATAAATCAGATGAGGATTTGTAATATGGGGATTATTCCGATGCAATTCTCGCCAGGCTTCGGGATTCTTAAGTTGCTCGGCGGCGATGTCCCATAACGTATCGCCATACTGAACAATGTAATTCCCGTCTCCTGACGATTGGGCATAACTCGCAACAGGTACGCACAGCGCCACTGCGATTCCCACTCCTATCATCATTCGTGTCATCATGTTCACGCCTCTCAGCATGTGCCGTAGGAGGAGGGAATTGCGCTGGCGCATTCCCACTCTACGGTCAAGCACATACGCATTGCTTAATACATCATCATCGGGAGTTGCTGTAATTTTTTGGCTGCCAGATCACGAATTCGCGCATCATTGGCGAACCGCATCGCCACATCACTTAAGACGGAACGCGCCACGTCATATTGCTGCATTTCCGCATACGCAAAGCCCATTTTCAGCATCGCATCCGGCAGCTTGTTGCCGGTCGGATACATCTGCATCACGGTCTGGAACGAACGAATCGCTTCAGTGTAATTCCGAGAAGCATAATGAATTTCGCCAAGCCAGTAGTAGGCGTTATCCGCTAAATCGCTTTGCGGATACATCATGGCGACTTCCTGAAATTTGCTCATGGCTGTCCAGTAATCCCGCATCCGATACGCCTGCATCGCCTGATTATACGTCTGGTCTGCCGAGCCATACGAGCCATATTGCCCATATTGCGGCTGAACCTGCTGAGCGCCATAAGGCGCATACATCATATTGCTGCTGTCCATGCCCGGCATTGCCGGAATGGTGGTGTTCGGCACCGGCATCATATAATTCGATGCGGTGTTCGGCATATATGACGGCTGCATCGGCATTGTTTGAATCGGGGTGGATGCATAGGGCGACATCGTTTGCGCATTCATCGTCGGCATGACGGGATAGGTCGGGGCCGTCATCATCTGGCCTGATTTCATGCTCTGATCGATGTACTGCGGCATAATCGCCCGGCTCTCGCCATTCATTCCTGAAACCGCTTCCATATCAGCAGGCACGTCCATCATCGGCTGCCCGTTTGCCGTCATCAGGGTTGGATCCGCGGTCTGGCCTGTCATCTGGCTGTTCGGTTCGGCGCCAATGGCCGCAAAAACGGCGCTTGACAAGATCAGAGATGCCACAACGCCTACACACGCTACGGATAATTTCACAACACGTTTCACAATCGTATCCTCCACGCAAGATGCTGAATTTACAAGTGAGCCGCTCGCGCCGCCGCCTTGCAAATCCTGTCTTCTTTCCTACATAATGTTAGTAACTGCCAAGAAAAACACGGGACGCTCTTTTTCAAGATGGCCGTAGTATATGCTGAAAAAAGTGAGAGTGTCAAGCAAAAAATATCGCGTTGTGTTATTCTGCGTGAGGAAATTCCTGGCGAGCTTCTTCCAGAAGCGCTGTATAGTCCTGATAGCGGCGGGAAAAATGGAACAGCACTAATTGTTTTACCTGGGCAAGCCGGGCAATTTTTCCGGCGTCTTTCGCGGTGAGATGATGCGTGATTCTGGCTTTCTCGCGTTCTTGCTCCGAAAACGAGGCTTCGCAAAATAACCAGTCGGACTGCCAGGCAAACTGCGTAATATCCTCTATGCGTGAGGCTTCCAGAAGAAAATCCGTGAGATACGTGATTTTCATGCCGGGTTTATGCACCAATAATTGCTGCGCCAGAAATTCGACGGCATAGACGCGATCCTGAATATGAAGTTCCTGATGAGCGGCAGCCGGGTTGAGCGCGAAGGCTTTCAACTTCGCCACCCAGGGGCCAGGCTCAAGTCCTAACTGTTCTAAGGCGTCTTTGCGCACATTGCAACTTTCATCTTCAATAAATGAATAGGCATACGATGGAATTTTATGATTCAATTCGAGATAATGAATCGAAAACTCTTTATCCGCCAGAATGCGCGAGGAGTGCGGGCGCTCGACAATATTCGTGATGGCAAACCCTTTCCAGCTTGCTAATTCGGTCATCACGATTTTCTCCGGGAAAATTTCCTGCACGAGAATCACGAGTTGAAGATTCTGACAGATATTCCAGGTATAGCCTTGCAATTTCCCCATCACATTCTGCAAAATACCAGGGGGGCCAAAAACTTGCAGCGTTTTTTCTTCGGTCAAATTCAGGCGGAGCAGCGTGTCAAAGCCGATAAAATGGTCGATATGGGTATGCGACACGCAGACATCGGAAATCTTGCGCAACAGGGCATGCTTAAAATAATTCAGCCCGCAATCAAACAAGATGCTGCGTTTGCGATCAAGCAGTTCGATATAGAGCGAAGGATCGCCGGATTTTCCCGCTCCGAGGCGTGGTTTAATCTTCATAATCTGCTCTGGCGAAATGACAGCCGCTACTTTTACTCTTCGTATGGGGAATTATCATGGAATGACAGGAAGGAAAAAGGACAATGCCGAAGGGGGGACTCGAACCCCCACGAGAGTAATCTCACAGGCACCTGAAGCCTGCGCGTCTGCCAGTTCCACCACTTCGGCAAAGAAAATCTCTTCAGACAAGATAAACGTAAAATAAATCCCCGCATTTCTGTCAAGTTTTTTTCTGTCATTCGTCATGAAAAATTTTCAATGATGATTTTCCGACAGTTCGAGAGGTCGCTGTAAAATTTTTCGACACTTTTTATAGGCAGAAAATCGCCAATTCTCAGGCATCTTCAGGATTCATCTATTTTATATGTCGGAAAACTTTCCATTTTTAACAATTGCTGAATTTGCTTTCATCGCTTGCTAAAAAAAGAACATTCCTCATTTTCCCTAAAAGAGTAAGCACGATAAACAAATAACCACTCAGAATAATCTTGCCGATCACGTTGGCATGCGATATGCATTAAAATAGAATAACATAACGAGTTTCAGAAAAAACCAAACCCATCGCGAGATGGGGACGGAAAGCCACGGGTCTTATGCCATCATAATTAAGATAGCCGGGTTGCCTGAAGAAAGGCAGCCCGGCTTTTTTATTTTAGCCAGGATATTCTTTATCAGGAGTTTAAATAAAACAAACCACATTTCTTCGGTTGTTTTGTTCGATGCGAATGAAACATTATGAAGAAGAGGAGGATGTGATCATGAAAAAATTATTTTTGCTCACATTAAGCGTCGTTTTAGCGCTTGGAGTTGCAACGAATGTGTTGGCTTACAGCGTAGGTAATATTTCTGGCAATGCCTTTGACGCAGGAGGAGCATGGAGCAGTGACACAACAACCCTGGCATGGGAGATTACTCAAGACTCCGGCACAAAATACTGGACATATCATTATACATTCACCGTTCCTGCCAAAGAGGTTAGTCATGTGATGATTGAAGTCTCCCCGAATTTTACAGAGGGTAACATTTTTGATGGAACAACTGCGGGGTGGTCGTTAGATACGTATAGCGAAGGCACTCAGGGCAGCAGCAATCCGGGATTAGATCCCGCGTTATATGGTCTTAAATGGGAAGCGGGAGACCTCACTTCTGAAACTACATTCCCAACTCCTGATACACCAATTTATTCCTATGAATGGATTATCGTTACTGATAGAGCGCCTATGGTCGGCTCCTTTTATGCAAAGGACGGTAAGGATAGCGGTGATGACGTTTATGCTTATGCTCAGGGGAAAGTCCCAGTTCCTGATACTCAAACCACAATTCCCGAACCTTCGACAGTCTTCCTGTTAGGCGCAGGGCTGCTTGGGTTGTTAGGGTTCGGCAGAATGCTGAAAAAATAATCATCGCCTTGTCCACGCATCAACGGCAGAAGCCTCGCGCTTCTGCCGTTTTTTTATTGTGTTCAAAAAGCCGCATGGCACGATTCGTTTGCTCGCCCGCCCCGACTTTTTTTGCAATTCGTTGAAAACTCTTGACAGAATTTCGACCTCTATGTTAGCTGACTTCTGTTTTACGGGAAAGAATGACAATCGTGTATCAGTCGAAAAAATAGAGAGTTACATGTTTTGGAGGTCATGCATCGTGTACGCAGTCATTAAAACTGGTGGAAAGCAACATGCTGTCACGGAAGGGGAAGTGCTTCGCGTGGAGAAACTCGACGCCGAGTTAGGCGCTGAAGTCGTATTCAACGAAGTCTTGATGGTGAAAGGCGCTGACAATCAGATCGCCGTCGGAGCGCCGATTCTTTCAAATGCTTCAGTGACCGCCGAAGTCGTGGAACACGGCAGAGGCAAAAAAATTATTGTTTTCAAATACAAACGGAAAAAAAATTATCAGCGGAAACAGGGACATCGTCAGGATTTTACGGCGGTGCGCATTAAAGCGATTGCAGCGTAAGCTGGACAGAAGGAGACAGCATCATGGCACATAAAAAAGGTGGCGGGAGTTCGCGGAACGGGCGCGACAGCAATCCGCAATATTTAGGCGTGAAACGGTTTGCCGGGCAATTCGTGACCGGCGGCAGCATCTTAGTGCGTCAGCGCGGCACAGTATTCAAACCGGGCGTAAACGTCGGACGGGGCAAAGATGATACCTTGTTTGCAAAAATTGACGGAATCGTCGAATTCGTCAATCACGGCAAAAAAAATCGGTACATTCATATTCGCCCGCAGACGCTGCAAGCTGCATAAATGTTTGTTGATGAAGTTGACATTCATGTAAAAGCCGGAGATGGCGGAAATGGCTGCCTGAGTTTCCATCGCGAAAAATTCGTGCCGTACGGCGGGCCGGACGGCGGCGATGGAGGACGAGGCGGCCATGTCATTTTACGGGTTAATCCTCAGCTTTCCACGCTGATTGATCTGCGTTACCAGCCGCGTTATCAAGCAGAACGCGGCGGAAATGGCCGGGGACGCAACCAGACCGGCAAAAATGGCGAGGATTTGATTGTTCACGTCCCGCCGGGCACCATCGTCAAAGATGTTGAAACCAGCGAGCTGTTGGCGGATTTGGCGGCGGTAAACGGTGAATTTATCGCCGCAGAAGGCGGACAGGGCGGGCGTGGCAATGCGCGCTTCAAGACCTCGACGAATCGAGCGCCCCGGTATCATCAACCCGGACGTGAGGGGGAAGAACGCAGCCTGCATATTGAACTCAAATTATTGGCCGATGTCGGCATTATCGGCTTGCCGAATGTCGGGAAATCCACGTTGATTTCACGCATCTCCGCTGCCCATCCCAAGATTGCGGATTATCCGTTTACCACCATTACGCCGAATCTCGGCGTGGTGAGCGCCTCCAATTATCGGAGTTTTGTCGTGGTCGATATTCCGGGATTGATCGAGGGCGCATCATTAGGCGCGGGCTTAGGGTTTCAATTTCTCCGGCATATCGAGCGCACGCGGATGTTTGTGCATGTGATTGATCTCTCCTCGCTCTCCGGGCGCGATCCTGTCCAGGATTTTCAAACGATTACCGCTGAACTTGCGCATTATGATTCGGCCTTGTTAGCGCGCCCGCATATTGTTGCCGCGAATAAAATTGACGCATTGGACGACGAAACCCGACTATTGACACTTCGCGCATTTTGTGAACAGGAAGGCATGACGTGTTATCCGATTTCAGCAGTGACCGGAAAAGGTCTGAACGATTTGCTGCAAGGGATCACCCGCATGTTGTTTTCTGACGAAGCATGACAGAGACGCAATCGATACGATTGACCCCCCAGCCGCTTGCAAGCGTGTCACGCGACGACGCGGTCGCTGCCGCGCAGGCTGCCCTTGATAAAAAAGCCCTTGACGTGGTGCTGCTTGACGTGACAGGCGTCGTGACGTATGCAGATTTTGTGTTGATTTGCAGCGGACGCTCATCGACACAAGTCAAAGCGATTGTTTCCTCGATTGAAGAGGGCTTGAAAAACCGAAAAATCCGTCCGCTTCATCTCGAAGGCGGGACTGAAGCGCGCTGGGTGCTGATGGATTACGACGATTTGATTGTCCACGTCTTCCAGGAAGACGCCCGCGTATTTTATAATTTGGAGCGACTCTGGGGCGATATTCCGCGCACGACATTCGAGTCGCCGGAAAGCGCATTGCTTTCCATCTAATGCCGATTTTAGCATTCGGTGCGCGATTTTCCGCATGATTATTAAAGCGATATGCGTCGGCAAGGTAAAAGAACCCTATCTGCTGCCGGGCATCGAGGAATATCTCGAACGCATTCGACATTACGCGCCAGTCGAATATGCTGAAATCAAAGCGGAGGCGCGCAAAAAGCACGAACCGGACACGCTCATCAAACAGCGTGAAGCCGAAAAAATCCGCCAGGCGCTTGCCCCGCAAGATTGCGTGATTGCGTTAGATGAACATGGCAAAGAGTGTTCGTCAGAACAATTTGCCGGTTTGCTGGCAAAATATCAGCAGCGCAGCGACATCAAGCGGCTCGTGTTCGTGACTGGCGGCGCAACCGGGCTGTCGGAAGAATTGCTCAACCGGGCAGAAATCGTTCTGGCGCTTTCCAGAATGACCTTTCCACACCAACTTTGCCGGTTGATTTTGTTTGAGCAGATTTATCGCGGGCTGACGATATTGGCGGGAGAGTCATATCATAAACCGTGAGATGATGAGGTCACGAGTATGGCAAGCGAGAAGCAGCAGGTTATTTTAGTTGTGGATGATGAAGAGGGATTGCGCGAGGGATTGAGCCGCCTCCTCGAAGATGAAGGGTATCGCGTATTATGTGCGGAAAATGGGGATCAAGCGCTTGAAATTGTCCGCCAGACGCATATTGATTTGATCCTCACTGATATGCGCATGCCGGGCATGGGTGGCATCGAACTCTTAAAAAGCGTTCACGCCGTGAACGAGCATGTCGGCGTGATTATTCTCACGGGCTACGGCGAAATCGAATCATATATCGAAGCGATGAATTTCGGCGCGATGGAATATGTCAGCAAACCCTTTAAAGTCAATGAATTAAAGTTTATCGTCAATAAAATTCTTACCAGATCGAACTCACTCTCATAGACAGAGGAGCGTTATGAAAGATTTGCAAGCCATCATCAGAAATGTCCCTGATTTCCCGAAAGCGGGGATCATGTTCAAAGATATTACGCCGCTTTTACAGGACGGCGAAGCCTTTCAGCAAGCGATTGATCAGATGGCAGCGTCCTGGGCGGACAAGCAGATTGATGTTGTCGTTGGGATTGAGGCGCGCGGATTTATTTTTGCGTCGGCGCTGGCCTATAAATTAGGCGCGGGGCTGGTAATTGTCCGCAAGCCTGGCAAATTGCCATATACAACCAAAACAGTGACCTACGCGCTGGAATACGGCACGGATTCGCTTCAAATTCACGAAGACGCCATCGCAAAAGGGCAGCGTGTGCTGATTGTGGATGATGTGCTTGCCACCGGCGGAACCGTCAAAGGCGTGACTGACTTGATTCAGCAATTCGACGCGACGATTGCTGGTATGGCGTTTTTGTCGGAATTATCCTTTTTGAATGGACGCGAAAAACTTCAGGGATTTGAAATAACGTCATTAATCTCATTTTAGCGCCATTCGGGAAGCAGACGCTTGCGCTTCCCTATCGCGAGAGACAACTTGCTTCATGCGCTCGTAGCTCAGTTGGATAGAGCGAAGGATTCCTAATCCTTAGGTCGGAGGTTCAAGTCCTCTCGGGCGTATATTTTTCTTTCCAAACTACTCAATAAACAGGATGACCGGGTACGGAATCGAGGCGTTTTTCTAAAGAGGATCAGACCGGTGCATACCAAGCAAAGCATTGAATGTTGGCTGTTTCATCGAATGCTGTGGAAATTTTTGCTGCTCCGCTGCCCTGCGACACGCCGCCACCCTGAATACTGGCAGCCGATTACCGGCGGCGTCTGGCATCGCGAACCGCTGCTGCACGCCTGTCAGCGAGAAGTTCGTGAAGAAACCGGCATCGTGCTTGATCCGTCGGACATCGTGATGATTCATGAGGATTTTCACGTGTTCGTGCCAGAATACGACCTCGAAGTACGCAAACCGATTTTTACCGCGCAAACCGACATCGAAGATATTACGATTTCCGACGAGCATTTGGCTTTCCAATGGGTCGCGCCGGAACATGTCCCCGAAACGCTGTTCTGGGAAAGCAATCGCACCAGTTTTGCCGCCGTCAATGC
>CAZMEO010000029.1:18307-20271 GCA_964565315.1 uncultured Candidatus Moduliflexus sp.
CGCTTCGCTGGCTAACGCGGCATATTCAGATGATGGCGGTTCTTTCGGTTCGGCTTTCGGCTTCGAATTGACTTTCAGTTCAGTTTCATCAGCGGATTTTTTCGGCAGGCGTTTGACTTTGCGAGTCGAGGTTTCGCGCGGGCGTTGCGCCTCTGGCGTTTCTGCGGCTTCTTCAAGGCTTCGGGCAAGAGGCCGCAATTCAATCACGGAGGCAGGCGTCTCTTTGCCAGCCACGCCTAATTCAATGCCGTTCTCAAATTTCGTGGTTTCAATATCGCGCAGCGCAACATGCAGCGCATCCGCCTGGCCTTTGTAATATCGTCCCATATACACATCTTGCGCATTCGCCGCGCGTTGCAGCGCGGATTCAAGCCGTTGGCGAATCAGCGTTTCTAAAGCGTGAAGACTTTGTTCTTGTTTTAATGTCATCGTGATTTCTCCTTGAGAAAGATAAATGGTGGCATTCGTTATGTTTTCGCTCTGGCTTCTAACTCTTTGCGTCCCATCAGGACGCGCTTCGGCGGTGATGACGCTTCTTCGGCAGCAGAAAAGTCATCCTCCTCCATGCCGCTGCCGCGAAACATCGGCGCGGAAATCAATCGTTTCACCTCGTTTCCCTCGCAAGTCGGACACGTCATCGTGGCTTCCGCCGCCCGTTGAAATGTGGGGAAAAATCGTTCGAAAATGTCATCGCATGTCAGACAACGATATTCATAGACTGGCATAACAGACTCCTGATGCGCTGGCTATTGCGCACGAAGAAAATCTCCGCCTGCGCGAACGGGGCAAGCGACAAAATGGCCGTTGCCGGTATCCGTAAAGGCGGGTTCATATTGCGTACATTCGTCAGTTCGATAGGGGCAGCGGGTATGAAAATGACAGCCGTTCGGCGGATTGATCGGGCTGGGGACATCGCCCTGCAAAATCTGGCGCTTCTTTTCGTTACGCGGATTCGGAATTGGCACGGCGGACAATAATGCCTGCGTATAAGGGTGCTTGGGATGGTTGTATAATTGATCCGATGCGGCTAATTCCACGATTCTGCCGAGATACATCACCGCCACGCGGTCGCTCATGTATTCCACAACGCTGAGATCATGCGCGATAAACAAATATGACAAGCCGAATTCCTGTTTTAAGTCTTCCAGCAGATTGATGACTTGCGCCTGAATCGAGACATCCAGCGCCG
This sequence comes from uncultured Candidatus Moduliflexus sp., assembly GCA_964565315.1. Lineage (GTDB taxonomy): Bacteria > Moduliflexota > Moduliflexia > Moduliflexales > Moduliflexaceae > Moduliflexus. Next base: position 19,497 of record CAZMEO010000029.1, read on the forward strand.
ACACGGGTTCATCCGCCACAATCAGTTTCGGATTGAGCGCAAGGGCGCGAGCAATACCGATGCGCTGGCGCTGTCCGCCGCTGAATTCATGCGGATAGCGACGGCGATGATCGGCATGGAGTCCCACTTTTTCCAATAGCTCAACGACGCGATCTTCACGCACTTTGCCTTTCGCGACATGGTGAATTTTTAACGGTTCGGCAAGAATCTTTCCAATAGTCATGCGCGGATTCAACGAGGCGTAGGGGTCTTGAAAAATAATCTGCATATTGCGGCGCAAGGCTCGCATAGCGTGTTTCGGCAGCCGCGAAATATCCTGCCCTTCGAAATAAATCTCGCCGTCCGTCAGTTCGATCAACCGGAGAATCAAGCGGCCTGTCGTGGTTTTGCCGCAGCCGCTTTCTCCAACGAGGCCGAGCGTTTCCCCTGTATTTAAAGAAAAACTGATGCCATCGACCGCAAAGACATTGCCAACTGTTTTTGAGAAGACGCCCCCTTTAATCGGGAAATATTTTTTCAGCTTTCTAACGTCTAATAATGGGTGATTCATGAGAAATATTTGCCCCGCTGCTTTGTTTTACATGTCCGATTTTAGGCCAAACTCAGTATTTTTTCTTCTATGGGTTTTGTCAAGGGATGTTTCATCTTTTGAAATATTTATCAACGCGCGTTATAAGAATTGAGGTGATAACAAAGATGCTTATAGCAAAAATGTCAGGCATATCGCCTATATGTATTGACTATAAAGGTTATGGACAACGCAGTCAACGCTTTA
>CAZMEO010000030.1:0-14177 GCA_964565315.1 uncultured Candidatus Moduliflexus sp.
TTCGCCAGATTCTCACCATAGATTCCGATTATGCCGTCTATCGAATCAAACAGAAACAACGTTTGGTCAATGTGCTTGATAGCAGCCTGACGTTTCGCAAGAAATAAGTCTTTTGATCAGCGCCTTTTTCGAGCAGGCGGGGGAATAGGTGGCGCGAGAGCCGTCAGACACCTTGAAGGTGTTTGACAGCTTACAGCGGTCGCATATAAACTGGGAGGATTTATGACGCAAGCAGCCATAAAAACGGTCGAAACCTTATCGCGCCTTGAGGCGGTCTATCAACGAGGCTATCACGACGAACTGATTGACCGGACGCTCGGCAAATTGCTCGATTTCGAACGCGAAAAAGCGCAGCGGGAACTACGTGCATTACAAACCGAATTACAGCGTTTCGAGGCGCAATATCATCACGCATCGGCGGAATTTTATCAGCAATTCCAGCAGGGTGCACTCGGCGACGCCGCCGATTATTTCGAATGGAGCGCGTGTTATGAGATGTTGCTTACAGCTGTCAGACACCTTGAAGGTGTCTGACAGCTTGCGGCTCGGTGTTACGGCGCGAACATTTCTTGCAGCACGGTCAGCGTCTCGCGCTGCGCATCCGGCGGAATTGTGCCGAGATGTTTGACGACTCTGGATTTATCCACCGCACGAATCTGATCCAGAACAATTTGCCCGTCTTTTCCCTCGAATTCACAGGAAACGCGGGACGGATACTCGCGTCCGCGAGTCGTCAGCGGCGCAATAATCACCGTGCCGAGATGCCGATTCATTTCATCGGGGGAAATCACGACGCAGGGGCGCGTCTTTTGCATCTCATAGCCCTGCGTTGGATCGAGGCTGATCAGATACACCTCAAAGCGTTTTACGTCCATTCCCATTCGTCGTTATCCCATGCCGTCGCGCCGATTTCAGGAGCAATGAGCGTATCATCATGATTGGCGGCCATTGTCTCAAAGGCATCTTCCCAGCCCTGACGCGGACGGCGGCTCGGACGAATGACTAACGCGCCCCGGCGCACTTCGAGTTCGACCTCGCCGCGCAAGCCGCATTGTTCCACAATCGGCTTGGGAATCCGAATTCCTTGCGAATTGCCTATTTTAATCAATGCTGTTCTCATGCTTACAATGTAATTACACGGGGTCTTTCTGTCAAGTAATTATCTACGCACCGACGAACAGCCATGTTCATCGAATTCGGCGGACAAGGCTGTCCGCCGGTACATAATCAGCGTTCGCCTGCTCGATCTAACAGAATGCCGTGTCGCAAGCCCCGGTCGCTGACAGTGATGACTTCCGCGCCGGTTTTCAGCATCATCGCCTTCACGATAATTGCGCCGCCGAGAATCACGTCCGCCCGCTTCGGATGCAGGCCAGGAATCCGCTGGCGTTCCTCTAACGGCATGGAAGCGTATAACACAATCTGGCGATCAATTTCCGACAATTCTAACGTCGCGCCTTCGACTTGTTCAGGATCGTAGGGTTCGAGGCCGAGCTTGACGGCGCAGAGCGTCGTCACCGTGCCGCCGATCCCCACCACCGAATGCACCCGGCCAATCCATTCCAACGGCGTCACCTGTTCGTCGATCATGGCTAACGCCTGGGCGATCTGGTTGTACGTCACCGGAAACGTCGCGAATGATTGTTCGGTTTGCAGCAACGCGCCGATATTCAGGCTGATGCGATGTTCAATCTGCCCATCCTGGCCGACGATGCATTCCGTGCTGCCGCCGCCGGTATCAAAGACGAACACGCGCCCGTTCAGCGCATGTCTCCCGGAAGTCGCGGCTAAAAAGGCGAGGCGGGCTTCTTCTTCGCCGGAAATGATTTCGATCTGAACGTCGCATATCTGCGCCACCAATTGAACGAATTCATCCCCATTCTCGGCGGAACGCAGGCACATCGTGCCGACGCCGATCAGTTCGTCAACCTCGTATTCGCGGGCGATCTGCGCCATTCTGGCAATCGCGTTCGCATTCCGCGTCATCGCCTCGGCATGAAGCCTGCCGGTTTCGTAAAATCCGTCGCCTAATCGGGTGATTTCAGCGCGATCAAGCAACGTGTTCCATCCATCATTATGGCATTCGGCAATCAGGAATTTGATTGAATTCGTGCCAACATCAATCACGGCATATTTTTTCATAGAGTCTGTGTGTTGTCGTGCATAATTGTAATGACATAGAACGTTATCGGGCGCGGAAAGCTGTCAGACACTTTCAAAGTGTCTGACAGCTATGCCATAACGTTCTGTGTCATTACACAGAATGATTAGGAGTCAGATATGTTGAATCTGTCTGACTCCTCGCTTCTGTTGGTGACACGGAGAGGTTTGTCAAGCGATTGCTTTGCGCGAAATCAAATTCTCCCGTCATTCAAGCAGAGACGCCTGAGAGGAAATCTCTTGACAAAAGCTCCGAAGGGATGCAGATTTGTTCTGCATGCGAACCGATGCCATGTTTTCAGCATTCCGGCCTGCCGTCGAAAAAGTCGCGCGTGAGCGTCATGTCGCGGCGGTCGCGGATTTCGGGCAGATGATTCGCGACGAACTTGCCCCGCTCGCGCCTGAAATTCAGGGGGCTGCGCCGACGAACCAGCAGCTTCGGCAGTTGTACGAACTTCGCGCCCGGCATCTTGACTGGGAAATCGGCACGGGCTATCTTGGCTATTATTCGCCGCATCCTGGCACGCGCTACACCTTTGCGCGGCGGCTGGAGGTGATGCTGCCGCTGATTCGGCACGCGCTCCCTGCGCGTCGCATGCTGGAAATCGGCTGCGGCGCGGGCTTGCTGTCAATGGCATTGGCGAGCGAGACGCAAGAAATCGTCGGCATTGACGTGTCGGCAAGCGCGATTGCGTTTGCGGACGCGCTCAAACAGGAGCTTGGCTGCCAGAACGCGGCCTTCGAAATCGGCGACGCCGAAGCGCTGCGCTTCGAACATCAGGCATTCGACCTGCTCCTGTGCAGCGAAGTGTTAGAACATCTGATGCGGCCAGAGCAGGCGCTTGCGGAGTTCCGGCGCGTCTTGAAAGCGAACGGCAGCCTGATTCTGACCACGCCGTCCGCCGCGTCGCTTTCGCATGGCAGCATGCGCCTGCTGCGGCAGTTGAGCCGCCGGATTCAGTCGGGAAAAACCGTGCAGTTCGACAAAAAGGCGCATCTGGCGGCACGCCGCGCCCTCGCGTCGGAAACGCTGCCCGATGACACCTTCCTGCGCGTTCATCGCCAGTTTCGTTATGCCGACCTGCTGCGCCTGTTTCACGCGGCGGGATTCGAGGCGGTCGCGGCGCAAGGCGCGATTTTTGCCTTTCCGCCGCACTATCAGTTATTTTATCGGTATTGTCCGGGCGTGTTGCTACCCGCAATCCGCTGGATCGAACAACTTGCGAATGCGTTGCGCGTGTTTCCGCGTTTCGGCGCAGTGACGACGTGCTTCCGCCTCATGCCGCGCCCGTGATGCCTGAAGAACCGACCCCGGCGGCCACGAATCCGCCGCGAATCATCACCCGCCTTCTCCACCTTGTTCCGGTCGCTGTCGGGCTGCTGCTGATGTTCTGGCTGCTTGCTCAGGTGAATCTGACTGAGGCGATGCGGATTTTCAAGCAACTGCCCCCATCGCTGCTGCTGCTCGGCATCGGGACGTATTTTGCGGGGTTTCTGCTGAGAGCGCTCCGGCTGCGGCTGCTTTTGCCGCGCGATCAGCCGATACGCCATCTCGTGCCGATTGTGCTGGTGCATTATGCCGCCTTGAACATTATTCCGGCGCGTTTAGGCGAATTATCGTCGATTATTTTGCTGAAGCAGGTGAATCAGATTTCGACTGGCCGCAGCATTTCGACGCTGTTGGTGTCGCGGGTTTTCGATCATCTGACGATCTCGCTGCTGTTCCTGATTTCGACAGCGTTCCTCGATTTTTCGTCATCCTGGCTGAACATGCTGAAGTTCGCGGTCAGCGCCGCCTTAATCGCAAGCTGCCTGCTGTTAGGATTGCTGCTGGCGTATAAAGCGCGATATGTCCAGTGGTTCGACACGCTTGTGCGGCTGCTGCGATTAGAACGGTTTCGGCTGACGCAAAAAATCACGCGCGAACTTGCGGAAGTGGTGAATGCGCTGTCCGCCTTGCGCATGACGGTCAACCTGCTCAGCATTTCAGCGGTGTCGTGCGGCATCTGGGTCTGTATTTTTGCGTCGAATTATTTTCTGTTTCATGCCTTCCAGGTCTGGCTGTCCTATCAGGAAGTGCTGTTCACGTCCACCTGCATCATCATGATGCGCCTGCTCCCGTTGCAATTGATCAGCGGATTCGGCATTCACGAAACGACGTGGGTGTTCTTGGCGGAAGCATTGGGCGTGCCGCGACACACCGCGATCACCGCCGCGTTCGGCTCGCATCTCGTCGCGACCGTGTATTTGCTCTGTTTTGGGATGTATGGGCTGCTTCGAATTTATCCGTTTCTGGATTTTTCGTTCGTCCGCCGCCGCGCTTCCAAGCAGGCGAATGATGCGTGAGGGTTAATCCTGCAAGCGGTGTTTGATTTCAAGCATCTGATTCATGTTGGCTAACACCAAATCAATCAGCGTCGGGTCAAAATGCGTGCCGCGATCCTGCTTCAGCGTGGCAACGATTTGATCAATTTCCCAGGCGTCTTTATAGACGCGCTTGCAACTGAGCGCATCGAAAACATCGGCGATTTTGACAATCCGCGCCAAGACGCTGGTTTGTTCGCCTGCCTTCCCTTGCGGATAGCCGCGCCCGTCCCAGCGTTCGTGATGCTCTAAAGCAATTTGCGCCGCCATTTGCAGAATCTTCTGCTTCGAGCCTTTGAGGATGTCATATCCGATCAGCGTGTGGGTTTTGATGATGTCGAATTCTTCGTCAGTCAGTTTGGAGGGTTTATTCAAAATCGCGTCCGGGATGCCGATTTTGCCGACATCGTGCATCGGCGAGGCAAAGCGCAGCAGTTCCGCCGTCTCTTCGTCGAACCCATATTTTTTGGCGAGCAGATAGCTGTATTCTCCGACGCGCTTCACATGGTTGCCGGTTTCTTCCGAGCGATTTTCCACCACTTCGCCGAGCGTAAAAATCACTTCGCGCTGCGTATCTTCGATTTCCTCAGTCAATGCGAGATTATCGAACGCCACCGCCAGATTCGTCGCAAAAATTTTGATAAACCCGATTTCTAAATCGCTGAGGTTATAATCACTCTGAAGGCACAACAGGTATTCCGTGTGCCGTTTGGTGCAAAAATAGCCGACATAGATATTGTTTGTGAAGATCGCCTGCCGTTCGTTGAGTGCAAGCATCAAGTTGGATTGAATCAAGGGCGGGAGGGACGGCAGCGCTTGAAAATCGTACGTAGCAAATTCGCCGATCCCGGCTAACCAATGAAAACCGTCATCGACATGTTTCACCGCAAAACCTGAGGTATGCAGCGACACCGCATCTTCGTTCAAATCGAGCAGCGCGGCGATATTGAACAAGGCGCTGGTGACGAATTGCTTGAGATTGCGCAATTCGAACAACCGGGCGGAAATGGAAATGATCTGTTCCAGGCTTCGTCGATGGCGCTCGATGGTGCGGAGGTCGCGATATGCCCGCAGCGAGGCGACAACAGTCGTGTAGAGTTTTTGCGCGGTCAGTTCGGTTTTTTCTTTGTAGTCGTTAATGTCATATTGCATCGTGACCTGGCGTTCCGGCGCCTGTCCCGGCTGACCGGTGCGCATGATAATCCGCACGAAACGATTTTTCAACTCGTCGCGCACATATTTGACGACTTCCAGGCCGGTGGTTTCATGCTCCATCACGACATCCAGCAGCAGCAGCGCCGCGTCGCCATGTTCGCGCAGCAAGCCGATGGCTTCTTTGCCGGAATAGGCGCTTAACATCTCAAGTTCGCGGCCTTCGAAGCAAAACCCATCCAGCACCATCCGCGTGACGGCGTGTACTTCTTCTTCGTCGTCTGCCACAACGATCTTCCAGGGCTTTTTGGGCGTCACAGCGGCTGAAGCGGATTCTTCCACAAAGATGAGTTCGTCGTCTTGATACATGCCTGTCTCCCTCTTCACGCATTTGGCGATGCGAAGTTGCTGCCTCTCCAATATTGCGCAAACTCGTCAAAATGCGTCAAAAAAATTCCAGCCAACTCTGGATCGTAATATGTTCCGACGTGCTCTTGAAAGGCTGTTTTAACCGCTGCGGCGTCAAGACGCTCCTGTTGATTCGCCTCATACATGAGATCGTCGAACGCATCGGCGATATGAAGAATGCGGGCAAAGCGATGAATCCCCTCTCCGCGCAGCCCGTTCGGAAAGCCGCTACCATCCCAATGCTCATGATGTTCGACGGCTAATTGCGCCGCGAGTTTCAAAATCGGCTGCTGCACGCCTTGCAAGATTTTGTAGCCTAACAGCGGATGACGCTTGAACGTGTTCCATTCTTCTGGGGTAAGATGCGGATGTTTCTGTAAAATGGCATCCGGCACGCCCAACATGCCGACATCATGCAGCGGCACGGCTAAGCGCAGCATCTCGGCGTCGCCTTCGTCTAAATGCGCTTTGAGCGCTAACAGATGCGAGATCGCGCACACCCGCTTGATATGCGCGGTCGCTTTTTGAAAGCGGCGCTCGACCATTTCCCCTAACGTAAAAATCACTTCGCGCTGCGTTTCGATAATTTCCTGATGAAGATCGATATTCTCGAATGCAACGGAAGCGTTCATCTCTAAAATTTTGCAGAATTCAATATCCAGATGATTCGGCGGCAGCAGCATCTGGAGATAAATGACATGTTCTGACCCATTTTTCGTGGCAAAGTATCCGAGATACGCATCGTCGAAAAATACGCCATGTTTGCGCTCGACCGTTGCAAGCAGCGCGTGATACACATTCGGCGGCAGCGCCTCTTCCGCGATCTGGCCTTCCGCGTGCTGATACATGCCGATTCCGGCGACCACGACAAATCCGCCATGCTGTCGGCTGATGACCACGCCGGAACTTTTGGACGCGGCTTGCTGTTCGTCAGCCTGCAAAATCGCCGAGAGATGCACCAACAATCCGATGCTGAAATGCTTCATGGTTTGTTGCGCGAATAAATCCGCCGACAAGGTGACAATCCGCTCTAAGCCGTGACGGCTGCGCTCGATCATCCGCAAATCGCGATACGCCCGCAGCAGGCCGATAATCGTCGTGAAGAGTTTTTGCGCCGTCAGTTCGGATTTGCCTTTATAATCGTTAATGTCATATTCCATCGTGACCTGCCGCTCAGGCGCTTGCCCCGGCTGGCCTGTCCGCAGGATGATGCGCACGAAACTGTTGCGCAGCACTTCGCGAATATATTTCACGACATCAAGGCCGGTGGTATCCTCTTCCATCACCACATCCAGAATCAAGACCGCAATGTTCGGATGCGCCTGTATCATCTGGAGCGTCTCTTTGCCGGAATACGCGCTGAACAGCCGCACGCCTTTGCCTTCGAATTGGAAGCGTTCCAGCACCATGCGCGTCACCGCATGCACCTCTTCTTCATCGTCGGCAATCAAGATGTCCCAGGTTTCCCGATGGGAACTGATTGTCTGGCTTGTTTCTTCCGCGAAGAGTAATTCGTCGTCGTTGTTCACAGCAACCTCCGTCTCCGAATCGGTTGATACTCAGGGGGCCATGCGCATGCGGCGCATGATGGGAATGACATATATCTTCATGCGGAACGTGAGGGATTTGTCAATATAATTTCGTATATTGAAGGCAATACGCCTTGATTCTGCATATTTTCCCCACGATTCTTCTTGACGCTCTGCTTGCGTTATAAGTAGTGTCTATGGCTGATGTGGCAGCAATCATGAGCGATGATGAACCAAGCAGCGAGCAAAAAAGGAGACAACCATGGCAGGAAAATCATTGAATAAAGTCCAATTGATCGGGCATTTGGGCAAAGACCCGGAATTGCGTTATACGTCGAACGGGCAGGCAGTCGCGACCTTCAGCCTCGCGACGAATGAGCGCAAAAAAAAGCCGAACAGTGATGAATATGAAGACTTCACGGAATGGCATAATATCGTCGCCTGGGGGCGTACCGCTGAAATCGCGTCCGAATACTTGAATAAAGGCAAGCAAGCCTATATCGAAGGCCGCCTGCAAACGCGGTCATGGGATGATCAAAACGGCGTGAAACGCTACACGACGGAAATCGTCGCGCAAGACCTGATTCTGTTAAGCGGCGGACGCGGCGAATCTGGCGGAGGACGCGCGCCGCACCCGGCGGATACGTATGACACAGTTCAATCCGCGCCGACTTCGACAGGCCCGGCGCCCGCGCCTGCCTATACCGGCGGCAAAGTCGCCGAACGTCCCGCGCCCTCCACCCCGGATGCGCCGCCGGATGATATTCCGTTCTAATGACCGTACCGCCGACATCCTCGTCAGCCTTTATTTGCCGCACCGACGAGGATGTCGGCGGCACGACGCGCCCCTAAACATTCACGTTCCAATAATAAATAACGCTATCAGACGGATGCCTGACAGCGTTGAAGGAGAAACATATATGAACATGCGCATAAAAGCGATGATGACAGGTGGAATGGCCTGCGTGCTGATGTCTGTTCTGTTCACTCCGGCATTGGCCGGAGAGCCGAAGTTTACGGTAATCGCGCTTGGCGTGTCGGGCGGCTTGGAGGAAGGGAATCTCCCGTCCTATTTAATCGCGCAGGCTGGCAGTCAGGAGTTTATCGCCCTTGACGCCGGAACGCTCTTGACTGGCTTGCAAGAAGCCAAAATCGCCGGAAATCTGGATGATATCGGCCTGAAAGAAAGTTATGCCGCGCTGCAACCAGCGGACGCTGAGAAGACCGCGAAAGATGTCAGCGCCTCGGCAACCCCGCCGCTCCAGAAAGAGCCGTATGTCATGCAGCAGCATGTCAAAGCGTATCTGATTTCCCATGCGCATCTCGACCATGTCGCCGGGCTGGTCATCAATTCGCCGGACGACAGCGCCAAGCCGATTATCGGCCTCGCCCCGACCATTGACGCGCTGCGGGATCATCTCTTCAACTGGAAGGTGTGGCCGAATTTCGGCAACGACGGCGAAGGATTTCACTTGAAAAAATACGAATATGTCCGCGCCACTCCTGAGCAGGAAATCGCGATTGCCGGAACGCCGCTGTTCGTGACGCCGTTCGAGTTATGTCATTCCGGCGTGACGTCCACCGCGTTTCTCGTGCGGGCCGCAGAAGACTACGCCCTCTATTTCGGCGATACCGGGCCGGACGAGGCCGAAAAATGCGACAAGCTTCAGCATATCTGGCAGACGATTGCGCCGCTTGTGCGAGCAAACAAACTGCGCGGCATCTTTTTGGAATCGTCGTATCCCGATCCACGCGACGCCAAGCAGCTTTTCGGTCATTTGACGCCGTCGTGGATGATGAAAGAACTGCATCGCCTGGCTGAAGCGGTTGACCCGAAGCAGCCTGCGACCGCGCTGAACGGCCTGCTGGTTATGGTGACGCATATCAAGCCCTCGCTGCAAGCCGACACGCCGCGCAGCGACCAGATTAAAAAGCAACTCGAAGCCGCCAACGATCTCGGCCTCAAATTCGCCTTCCCCGAACAGGGCGACAAAATCGAATTTTAAACGGGAATCACGGCATCCCTTCCTCTCAGATGCCGTGATTTTTTCTGCCTCGTTTCGCATCAAAATCGACAGAACTCCTCTTTTTTATTGACAGCGTTTTCGCTGCTCCCATAGCGCTTCAGCATATTGGGCGATGCGAACGCCTTTTTTGCCCACAATACTCGACACAGGAATCGCATTCCGCGCAGCCGCCGTTCTCGACGATGAAGACTGCTGCTGCGGAATGACGATCATGATAATAGATGACAACCGAACAGAAAAAGATTTTTGTGGTGATTCACGGGCATTTTTACCAGCCTCCCAGAGAGAATCCCTGGACGCAAAGCATTCCGCGCCAGGAGAGCGCCGCGCCGTTTCATGACTGGAACGAGCGGATTACCAGCGAATGCTACAAGCCGAATACCCGCTCCCGCGTGATGGATGGACAGGGGCGGATTGTATCATTAGAAAATAATTTTGCGCATATCAATTTCAATGTCGGGCCAACGCTGTTTGCCTGGCTGGAAGAACACGCGCCGGAAGTATATCGAAAGATTATCGCCGCCGACGCGCAAAGCTGCAAGGAACAAGGCTGCGGCAACGCAATTGCGCAAGTCTATAATCATATCATGCTGCCGTTAGCGAATACGCGCGACGCCACCACGCAGATTCTTTGGGGCATCCGCGAGTTCCGGCATCGTTTCGGACGCGCCCCGGAATCCATCTGGCTGTCAGAAACGGGCATCAACGATGCGACGGTCAACCTGCTGATCGAACATGGCGTGAAGTATGTCATTCTCTCGCCGACGCAGGCGCAGCGCGTATGTCATATCGGCGAAGATGACTGGCTCGACGTGGGCGATAACGACATTGACATCACGCAGCCTTATCGTCTGTTCAAAAAAGAGGCGCTCGAATCGAAACCGCAGCGAACGCCCCGGCAAAGCAACGATCCCCATGCGCCGGAATTATTGGAAGAAGCCGCCTCGCCGGAAGCCCGCTATCTTTCTGATCAATATCTTGATGTCTTTTTTTATCACGGAGGGCTTTCCGCTGAAATCAGTTTCAGCCATTTGCTGCAAAATACGCATCTGTTCGCGCAAAAAATTCGGGAGGCTGCGGCCAAATCCTCCGCGTCCTGCGTCCTCGTCCACATGGCGACCGACGGCGAAATTTACGGCCATCATGAGCGCCTCGGCGATATGAGCCTTGCCGCGCTGCTGACGAATGCCTTGCCGTCGATGCAGGTGGAAGTGACGAATTACAGCCGGTTTTTGGCGATGTGTCCGCCGACCATGCAGGTGGAACTGAAACCCGGCAGCGCAGACGGCGAAGGCACGTCCTGGAGCTGTTCGCACGGCTTAGGGCGCTGGTATCGCGATTGCGGCTGCGCTGTCGATAGCCCCGCCGGATGGAATCAAGCCTGGCGCACCCCGCTGCGCGATGCGTTTGATCTTTTGCGCGACGAGTTGGCCGCCTTATTCGAGGAAAAAGGCAGCGCGGTCTTGCGCGATCCCTGGGCGGCGCGGAATGACTATATCGAATGCATGCTTCAACCGACCGAAGAGACGCTTGCCAAATTTTTCGAGCGCCACGCCGCGCATCCCCTGAATGAAGGCGAACAATCGCTTGCGCTGCGCCTGCTGGAAGCGCAAAAATATTCGATGTTCACCTACACAAGCTGCGGTTGGTTTTTTAATGACGTGTCCGGCTTAGAGCCGGTGCAGAACATGCGGTACGCCGCCAGAGCAATTCAGCTTGTCGAGGACATGACCGCGCCTGATCTCGAATCGAGAATGCTGGCTGTGCTGGCAAAAGCGACCAGCAACATGCCGCAGCACGGCACAGGCAAAACCATCTACCTGAACTATGCCAAACCCGATATGTACACGCCGGAACGCGCCGCCAATCACCTGCTGCTGACGACGCAGATTCGGCAGAAACCGCTCTCCGGCAAAGCGTCGGCCAAGCATCCGCTCAAAAAACTTGCCGGACAGCAGGAACATTCGGTGCATATTTACGCGCTGCGCTGCCAGAAAATCCAATCGTGGCAGGAATCAAAAAAAGCGGCTTCAGAAGAGACGCCGCCGTCAGTCAGCGAGCGGAACAACTTCGACCCGTTCAGCGGAATTATCGAGGTGAAAGACAGCATCACCAAACAGGTCTGGACATTACTTTTTACGACGTTTTACGACGCCAGCGAACAGCCGGTCTCCTATCTCAAGCGCATTTCCACCGCGGAAGAGGCCGCCCCATTTTTTTCGGCGCTTGTTGAGCGCCAAAACGATGCGCAGCAAGACATTGTGCGATGGCTGGAACAATCCGGCTTGACGCGATATGCGCTCAACGACCTGTATCATGACGACCGGGAACAGGTGTTCGGCAACGTGCTGCAAGAGTACGCGAATTCGGTGGAAAGCCATATCGAGACCGTGTACGCCAAAAGCGTCGAATTGTTAGATTCGCTGACGAAAGCCAGCCTGCATGTCCCCGCCGCGCTTCATGCGTCGGTCGAATTTGCGCTGACGTATCATGCGATGATTGAAATGGAGCGGCTGTATTCGAAAGACGTGGGAGAATATTCGCCTGCCGTGCTGCAAGCGGCGCTTGAAAAAATCTTGCATCTGAGCAGCGCGCATCATCTGTCGCTTGACATGGGATTGCTGCGAAATCGCCTGACGGACGCGCTTCGCCAATATCTTGACCGCCTGTCGCGCCGCTTTCTCAGCTTGCAGCAGCGCGAGCGCGATTCAGCGGATGTCAAAACCTGGGAGAATTTTTTAGTCTTGCTGCGCGACACGCTCGGCTTGCTGGAACAGGCCGAAACCATCGGCGTGACGGTCGATAAAACGGAAATTCAAAATATGGCGCATGATATTCTTGAAAACGAAATCCCTCGCTATATGAATCTGTTCAAAACGGCGCTGCAAAATGCCTGGCAGACCGAAAGCGAAAGCGCTCATCAGGAATTGCACCGCTTTTTTCAAGAGTACCAATTTCTGCGGGAAGGCTTAAAATTAGCCCAACGCCTGAATTTTCAGGTTGACCGCTATCGGCAGGTGTTGATTTCAGCGGAATTGGGCGTGTTTTGAGCGCATAGAATCCTGATGGGAAGGTAATCGAACACAGAAAAAACCTCACGGGTCTTCAATATCTGTGAGGTTTTGTGTTATGCTGTAACCGTTATTGAACAGACAATTCTTCGAAAGGAAATGCGGGAGTTTCCGGCTCAGGAAATTCCCCTAAGATCAAGGGAAGCAGCAATTCCTCACCATCGCGGTTGATGAGCAGCGAGCTCTTTGCGCCGGGGTCATAGTCGGCGGCAATTCGCGGCAAATCAATCGAATGTGCGATTTCAACGCCATTAAAACGCAAAATGACATCGCCGCGCGCAATGCCCGCTTTATCCGCTGGTCCGTCAGGGACAATACTTGTGACTAACGCGCCTTTGGTTGTCGGCAAATTGAACGAGGCGGCAATTTCCGGCGTGATTTCCTGAATTACGATGCCCACCCAGCCGCGCTTGACCTTGCCATACTGCTGCAAATCGTCAGCCACCTCCCGCACGATATTGATCGGAATGGCAAACCCGATCCCTTGCGCGAGCCGGTTTTGCTCCACCTGCCCAAAAATTGCAGTGTTGATGCCAATCACTTCGCCTGTAATATTAACCAGCGGCCCGCCGCTGTTGCCGGGGTTAATCGAGGCGTCGGTCTGGATGAAATCATCATAGGGGCCGCCGATGACTCGTCCTTTGGCGCTGATGATTCCGGCGGTAACGGTCTGGCTCAGGCCATACGGATTCCCCACCGCAATCACCCAGTCGCCGACGCGCAGCGCATCAGAATCGCCCAGCGCGGCCACCGGCAATTCATGTTCCGCCGGTTCGATTTTAATGAGCGCAATGTCGGTTTTGACATCGCGTCCGATGATTGCGGCGTCAAATTCCTGATCGGTCGAAAGCTTGACGCGAATTTCATCCGAGGCTTCAATCACATGATTGTTGGTGATGATATAGCCGCCTTTTTCGATAATCAGGCCAGACCCTAAACTGCGCCGTTTGAACTGATGAATCGGCTTGTTGTCGCGAGAAGCAGGCCGCTCCTTGTCTGTTCCGGCTTGCGGGATTTGTTCGATAATGGCTCCGATGGTCTGGGTCGTGCTGATGTTGACGACGGCCGGCTGGATTTTTTCTGCAATCTCCGCAAACGAATACGGGATGCACTGTGAAGTCTGCGCGGAAATATTTTGAATGCGGCTCGACGTAAAAACGACGACAAGCGCTACAAGTAAAAAAAACGTGGCTCCGGCTCGATGAAGAAAATATTTATCTGTCACGATTGAATAACGGCATGGATTTTTATCATCAAGAATTGTTCGAATTTGTGTTGATTCGACCGTCCACAGCGAAAAACGTTACACGATATTCATGCAATATCAGGAAATTCAGCTTATTCTGTCGTAATCGAGGCGGCGATTTTCACCAATTCGGTATCCGAAACTTCTCCGACAAGCGTGACAAAACGTTCAGCATCGAGCGCCCATCGTAAAATTTTGATTAAGCCGTGATCGTGAAATG
>CAZMEO010000030.1:14277-20236 GCA_964565315.1 uncultured Candidatus Moduliflexus sp.
CGTTCAGCATCGAGCGCCCATCGTAAAATTTTGATTAAGCCGTGATCGTGAAATGTCCCCTTGATCGAACTATTGATGTCCACCTCTTTCGTCGCTCCCACAGACGCATCCACTTCGGCGGCCTGCTTTTCTTCGAAAATCGAAATCGTACTCATGCCGTCAATATAGCTTAACTGCACTTTTTCGCCGCGTTCCGTTGGCGAAGAGATGACGGCATTCAGGAGAAAACCCGGCGTCATGTACGTCGGCGCGGCGATGTGAAACCCCACCTGTATTTGTGCTTCTTCGACCGTATGGAAATGATTTTCCACGGAGGTTTCCATTTTTGTCCCTTTGGGAACCGTCACCACAAATGATTTTTCCGAAAGTTTCGGCTGGAATGTGAGGTCGGAAAACGCTGACAGCAAGGCTAAATTTCCGGTCACGTCATACACTTCGGTGCGCACGATGAGACCATGTTCGCTTTCAATCCAGATTTTCCAGGAAGGGCGATCATGATATTTCGGATCAAACATGACCATCACGTCTCCCATAATCGACGGAATCTGAGACACTGATGGCGAAAGCGCGGTGAGGTTTTTTTGTTCGATGCGGATCGCATAATTTTCTTGAATCAGCTTATTTTGCGAATAAATCCGGTGGGAAATTTTCCCAAGCGAGAGTTGCTGCTTTTTCTTAATGACCGATGCTTGCGATGGAATATAATGCCATAAATATTTGCCATCATCAAGAATGATCTGCGATTCGCCCTGTTGCTGAAGCGGAGAGACTACTTTCTTTTCCAGGCCAGCCCCATACGTAACGTTAACTAATGTCGTTGATCGCCGCGTGGGGGTGTAATCAATAATGAATTTCGTGCCGAGATAGCTGAAACGCTTCTCAGAGGCATCGAGCATCTGTAAAATATCATCAAACGTGAGCGTTTTCGCGGGCGCTGCCTTTTCTTCAACTTCTTGTTGCGCCATTCCCTTTGATGGGAAAAAAACCATCACAGCGCAAACATACGCCATGATAATCCGCCTTAACATTTGAACTTTCCACTCCGCAACACGCATTCTTGTCCCAACAACCTGCATCTTCCCCATATAACTGCACATCCTGGCTTGCGACTTACTGTATAATTGCATCCTGAGCATAACCGACAAGCATAATATCATCAATCAGACGGTCTTGATACCCACCCACGACATGCGAATAGACATACTCTTTCAACGGCAGTTTTTGAGCTTGAACCGGCATAGGCAGCGCTTGCTGTTCTTCAATGAAGCCGATTTCGAACAACGACGACGAATCGGTGTCAGAAATCACATTCGGCAGCGGCTCCGTCTCAACAGACATGGCGACCTGCGACACGGCCTGCTCGACAGGCGCTTTCGTTTCAACACGCGCCATCTGGTTGTTGGTAGGAGACGAATGGAATACGTTAAACGCAACGGTTCCCACGAGCAGCATCGCCATACACGATACCGTCGCAGTCCAGGCAAACGGGCGAGTTTTCAGGCTCATGCTCCAGGCATCGGCAAAGCGAAGCACGCTCTGCCGAATGCGGCGCGCCACCCCTTCCGGCTGAAACACCGGGACAGGTGCGGGCTGGAGCGATTCAAGCTGCGCCGTCACTTTTTGGGCGAAATTCGAAGGCACGGCAGGCGGTTCTTGCAAAAAGGCGTATCGCTTGAGCGTTGTTCGCAAGGTTTCCTGACGTTGAAGATGTTGAAGACATGATTCACAGCTTTCAAGATGCTGTTTCAGCATCCGCGTTTCATTTTCAGAAAGAGCGTTGTCAATATATCCTGTAATAAGAATACGATAGGCTTCACACTTCATAACTATTTCCGGTCACATCCTGGCGTGAAAAGAAAGCGCTTTTCATGCAGCCTCTTTTTTTCACCTCATAGCGTGTGATCCAATATGTCTTGCAGCGCGATTCTTGCGCGTGAAAGCCGCGAACGAATCGTTCCTACCGGACATTCCAGTATCTCGGCGATTGCTTCGTACGATAACCCTTGAAATTCGCAGAGCGTTAATACAATGCGCTGTTCGGTCGGCAACTTTTCTAACGCGCCTTCCAACTGGGCAACAAATTCTTTTGCCAGCAGCAAACTCTGCGGATTTTCTTCGTAATCTTCTGTAACCTCCTCAGCCTGCTCTTCTTTGCGGTAGCGCGTTTCGAAATTTTGGAATCGAGAGGACGCCGCTAAATAATTCTTGCAATGATTGATGGCAATCCGATACAGCCAGGTAAAAAATGACGATTTGCCGTGAAAATCTCGAATTCCTTTGAACGCGGCAATAAAGACTTCCTGCCCAATATCTTCGACAATCTCGGCATTATTGGTCATCTGATAGATCAAATGAAATACCTGCCGCTGATAGCGAACGATCAATTTCTCAAAGGCGTTGGTATCACCTCGCTGCGACGCTGATACAAGTTCTTCATCCGACATCAGCGATTGCGCTTGTCCCCCCTGCTGTTTTTGAGAACTGACAACTTCTATGTTTTTTGACAACGCCGTTGCAAAAAAGTTCCCGTCAATTGAGAAATTCTTATTAGAACTGAAATTATAAAAACTTGTCATTAGTCATTCACAAATGGTTTACAAATAAAATAATCCCTTTTGAAAAAGGGATACGTTCTATTATAATGTTGTCAATAGAAATTTACGATTTTGAGAAAAAAATTCCCCTGTCAGATGATACCACGTTATCGTTCACAATTGGAAATTTCCGCTAAACTTATACCATAACTTGTATCATCAAAAAACAACGTCATGACATAGAACGTTATCGGCAGAACTCTCTTTGAGAATGTAAAAAAATAACTTCGGCTTAGACCTCACAGGTCTCCAAGACCTGTGAGGTCTCTACCACGAACGTATTTTTTACATTTTTCGAATCATTCCGCCGACGCGGCAAGCACAAGGGAATAGAACTTTT
The DNA here is from genome assembly GCA_964565315.1 of uncultured Candidatus Moduliflexus sp. Lineage (GTDB taxonomy): Bacteria > Moduliflexota > Moduliflexia > Moduliflexales > Moduliflexaceae > Moduliflexus. The sequence continues at coordinate 17,212 of CAZMEO010000030.1, forward strand.
CTTCAGCGGTTGAGCCGCGCGAGGTCAGGACGACGGGAGCAGCCGCGCCGACAACCACGCCCGCCATTTTCGCGCCGCCAGAATAGAGGAGGCTTTTCGCCATCAAATTCCCGGCGGCGATATTCGGCGCGACCATCAGGTCAACGTCGCCTGTCACCGGGCTGTCGTATCCTTTGATCGTTGCCGACGCCTTGCTGATTGCCAGATCGTAAGAAATCGGCCCTTCCACCACGCAATTGGCAATCGTTCCGGCCAGATTCATCTGCTTCAGCCGCGCCGCATCAACGGTTTCCTGCATTTTCGGGTTGATGGTTTCGACTGCCGCCATGACGGCGACGTTCGGCATGACATATCCCATCTTCACCATAAATGCGACGGCATTTTCGAGAATTTCCCGCTTTTCTTCAAGATCGGGATACAGCACGATCCCGCCGTCAGTAATGGCGAGAAGTTTGTGATACGTGGGAATTTCCAGAAAGGCAATATGCGACATTAACTGCCGGGTGCGCAGGCCATGCGTCCGGTCAACCACGACGCGCATCAATTCGGCGGTGTGCAGGCGGCCTTTCATCAGAACATCGGCCTCGCCGGAGCGCACAAGCTGAACGGCAAGCATGGCGGCGTCATGCGCGGAATCGACCGACCGAATCGCAGCGGCAGGAAGCGCCGTTCCGAGCCGTTCAAGATATTCGGCAATTGTCGCGGCCTCGCCAATCAAAATCGGCTCGACGATCTGCTCGCGATACGCGCGATCAACCGCTTCCAGCACATGCTCTTCGGCGGCAGCCACGACCGCGACGCGCTTGCGGCGAGGAAAATGGCGGACTTTTTGCTGTAATTCATCGAAGGTATGAAACATAGCAATAATGATTCATGCGTCACCACGAAATACACAAAATATACGAAACGAGAACTCTTGTTTTTTCGTGTATTTTGTGTGTTGCGTGGTCAATATACAATCAAATAATCGTGCCATCTGGAATCACGGCGTTTTTCAGAATGATTACGAGGCCGTCTCTGGCAACCCACGAATTTGTCTCCGAATCGGGGCGGCTCGGCAGATGTCGTATATGAACATGACGCCCGATGCGGGCGTTTTTGTCAATCAAGGCCGATTCGATAATCGTGCCTTCTCCGATTCCGATGCTCGGCGCGTCAGGCGTGTTGCGCTGCATAAGTTCCGCGTCGCTTTCATAGTAATCCGCGCCCATGATGATGGAGGAATGAATCGTCACGTTCGAGCGGATAATGCTGCGCAGCCCGATGACCGATCTGGTAATTTCCGCGTCATCAATCCGCCCGCCGTCCGTCAAAATCACGTCGTTGAGCTTCGCGCCATAGACTTCGCAGGGAGGCAGGAAGCGGGCATGCGTGTAAATCGGGCGAAGCGGATTATTGAAATCGAACGGGCTGTTCTTCGAGACTAATTCCAGATTCACTTCGTAATAGCGCCGAATCGTGCCGATGTCCGCCCAATAATTCCGAAAGACGTAGCCCATCACGCGATATTTCAAAATCGTCGGCGGCGTGATGTCTTTTGCCAAATCGTTGCCAGGCGACGCCAGAAGTTCCGCCAAGAGCGACGTGCGGATCAGATAAATGCCCATCGAAGCCATAAAGGGCTTGCCCTGCTCTGGCAGGCTTTCCAATCCGTCTAATTCTTCTAATTTCGGCTTTTCTTTATACACAACGATCCGCCCTTCGCTGTCGCATTTCAGAATGCCGAGTCCCGGCGCTAAACGGCGTTCGGTCGGCTGCACGGCCAGCGTAATGTCGGCGTCGGTTTCAAGATGGTAGCGGAGAAAATCCTGGTAATCCATCTGATACAAATGGTCGCCCGGCAGCACCAACACGAATTCCGTTTTCGCGGAGCGGATTTCATGAATCTGCTGGCGAATCGCGTCTGCCGTGCCCTGATACCACGCCTGACCGCTGGTGGTCTGCTGCGCGGCCAGAATATCCACCCAGCCGTGCGCGAACATGTCGCGGCCATACGCGCGTTGGATATGGCGATGCAGCGAGACGGAATTGAATTGCGTCAGGATCGCAATTTTGTCAATTCCGGCATGAAGGCAATTACTGAGCGGAATGTCAATCAGGCGGTACTTTCCGGCTAATGGCACCGCTGGTTTCGAGCGCATTTTTGTCAACGGATAGAGCCGCGCTCCATGCCCTCCGCCCAAAATCAACGCCAGAACATTATGCATTTCCATACGTGTTTTCCTTTGGTTTGCGTACCGCGAACGTCCTCGTTCGCCAACCCGACGAGGATGTCGGGGGTACAAAGAATTTACCGCATCAACAGCGTGGTTGGGTTTTGCAAATAAATCTGCTCGCCGTCGGCAAGTCCTTCTTCGATGATGATAAAATCGCGGTTGAATTTTCCGACCTTGACGAGGCGTTCCTCAGCCTGCTTTCCGTGTACCACATAACAGACTTTTTGTCCAGATTTTTCAAAGACGCCTTCTAACGGGACATAGAGAACCTGTTCGACGCGGTCAATCAGAATTTCGACCCGCGCCGTCATGCCTGGACGCAGGCGGTCATCCGATTCGTTCAGCACGATCTGCACTTCGAAGTATTTCGTCAACGTCGGCTGATTCTGCTCGGCAGTTGCCAGCGAGCCGATCAAATGCACCGCTCCGGTGAACGCCGCGTCGGGATAGGCATCCACCTGAATCTGCGCCTGCTGGCCTAACGCGACTTTGTGAATATCCACTTCGCGCACATTGGTTTCCACCATCATGCGCGAAATATCGGGCAGGCTGATCAAGCCCTGATGACTCCAGACCGCGTCGCCGACCTGAATTTTGCGGGCTTTGCCGGACGCGGGAATGTCGTTATAAATCACGAGGCCGGGAATCGGGGCGTAAATCGTGGTTTTGCGCAGTTCGTCCAGCGCGGTTTTATATTTCTCCTGCAAGCCTTGCAGATTCGCCTGCTCTTTTTGCAGATTCGCCTGTTGCACGCTGATCAGGCGTTCCGCCATTTCGCGAAGCTGCTGCAAGCGTTCGGTGCTTTCGCG
>CAZMEO010000031.1:0-1560 GCA_964565315.1 uncultured Candidatus Moduliflexus sp.
GCAAGAGCCGTTTCAGTTTGCGTTGCAGCTCGTTCATATTCGACTCGTCAACAAGGAGGCGAATCTCGTCTGCAATCTTGACAGAACGCTCTTCTAACGCCATTTTAACGCCGACAAAACGGTCGTTGAACGGCGTCTGCTCGGCGCGATGGTAATCAATATAGCGAATCTGCGCATGTCCTAAGGACAGGAGGTAACTGACGGCGTCATACGCGCCCTGAACATTATCAATGCAAACGGAATTGGTCTGAGGGCGAATGTTGCTGCTATTGATCGCGATCACCGGAATGCCCTGTTCTTCAAAGGATTGGAAAAGCTCCAGATTGGCGTATTCGAAGGAAAACAGCGCCTTCACTTTCGAGGCGGCAAGTTTGTCAGAAATCTCTTTGCTGTCCTGATTGACGCTGATCGGCATCACGACCGGATAGAGATGTTCGCGGGCAATTGCCGCCTCTAATGGCGCAATAATCCGCCTGAAAAAGCTCCATGTAAAATCTTTTTCAATATCTTCGGACACCAGAATCGCGATCTGTTCGATGGCTCGCTTCGTTCCCGAAACCGTCGGCGAAGATTTCATATAGCCGATTTTCTGGGCGGCGTCATACACGCGATCACGGACATCCTGCGAAAACTGTCCTTTGTTGTTGAGAATCAACGACACGGTTGATACCGCCACTCCCACTTCTTTCGCAACATCTTTCAACGTAATTTGGCTCATGATAGGATTTGCGAACCGACAAACAGCCCTGTTTGCAAGGTTCTTTTCGGATTACGGACGACATTCGGAGATTCAACATAATGAAACATGTAAAACTTTTGATGTATTGTCAAGTAAATTTTTTGTGAAATTTTACAAAAATTTTATAAAATTCACAAAAATTTATACGTGGATTTTTATAGCTGCCAAACACCTTTACGGTGTCTGACAGCTAAGACAGTATTTTATTACATCCTTACCAACAACAACCAGACTCTATGCCTTATACATTCTCGCTTCAAACACAAATTCATGGCCGTCGTGATCGGCGTAAATACAGGAAAATTGTAAAAAATTTATAAAATTTTTAAAAAAATATTGACAAAATCTATCAAATTTTTCATAAATTATTTTGCTCGCATGTATTATTCATCTCAGTAATTCTTCTCCTAATTTCTGTGGGGCGCAAAAGGAGGTGATCGGATTTGGAACGGCGATTCAATCGTATGTTGTACGATTTTCCTTGAACCTCGCCAGCATGAACAGGCGCTTTAACAGAATCTACACGCAAAAAGAGCTTTTTCAGTTCAGTATCTTCGCATTCGTTTGGATATGTCTGAACAATGTAACTACAAATTTCAAAACATCCTTTTGGAGGAATTTGGTATGAAAAAGATCGTCGCTCTCATCGTTACATCTGTCGTCGGATTGATGTGTGTAAACAGCCTCGCCTTCGCGGCAGACCCGGTAAAAATCGGCGCGATTCTGCTGGATACGAAACATGAATGGTTTGCTGAAGTCATTCAGGGCATGAAAAGCGCGGAAAAAGAATTAGGCGTCGAAGTCAAAGTCATGAGTTCCGA
>CAZMEO010000031.1:1660-5759 GCA_964565315.1 uncultured Candidatus Moduliflexus sp.
TTAGGCTCGTTGGCCGCGCTGAAAGGCAAAGGCAACAAAGACATTCTGCTGATGGGCACGGACATGAGCATTGACCTTGCCAGAGCGATGCTGGAAGCGGATTCTTTCCTGTTAGCCATCACGACGCAGCAGCCCTTCGAAATCGGCTACACCTCCATTAAAAACGCCGTTGAATTGGCGCAGACCGGCAAAACGGCGACCGAAGTCCTCGTGCCGTTAAAAACCTACACCCTCGACAACAAAGAAGACATCCAGAAATACTTAGACGACCGGCAATACCTCATGCAGTAGTTTGTCAAAGCTGTCAGACACGTTCACGGTGTCTGACAGCTAAGCGCCAAATCAATACGAGGGCAATCCCCTTCAATGCGAAGATTTCAGGAAGAGTCGGCGCGAACGTTTCCGGCCTTGCTGAAAGATTCGACCTCAAAAACCGCTATGCAGAAGACAACAACGATTCTCGAAGCCAAAAACATCAGCAAGCATTTCGGCGGAATTGCCGCGCTTGAAAACGCCCACCTTGAACTGCGGGCAGGCGAAGTGCATGCCTTAGTCGGCGCGAATGGCGCGGGGAAAAGCACGCTGATTAAAATTATCACCGGCGCGCATCATCCCGATTGCGGAGAGATTCTCCTTGAAGGTAAGCCAGTCAAAATTCATTCGACCTGGGAAGCCAGAAACATCGGGATCAGCGCGGTCTATCAGGAATTCAGTTTAAATAATAACCTGACGGTTGCTGAAAACATTTACATGGGCAAACTTCCCACGCGCAACGGCGTGGTGAACTGGAAAGAGACATACGCGAAAGCGGCCAGCGTGCTGGAGCAGATGGATTGTCAGATTTCGCCGAAAACGCTCGTCAGAGATTTGAGCGTGGCGCAGAAACAGCTTATTGAAATTGCCAAAGCGCTCTCGAATCAGTCGAAAATTTTGATTATGGATGAACCGACCGCCGCGCTGACCGATAACGACATCGCGCACATGTTCACCGTCTTGAAAGGGTTGGTCAAGCAGGGACTCAGCATCATCTACGTGTCGCATCGCCTCGAAGAATTGCCGATTATCGCGGATCGCGTGACGGTGTATCGCGACGGAAAATATGTGATTACGCTCGATATTCAGGATGCGCCGAAGCCGGTGATTATTCAACACATGGTCGGCAAAGGCTTAGAACACGCGGCCAAAACGCAAAAAGCGTTTGACGACGTCTTATTGGAAGTCAAAGGTTTTTGCTCTGAACGTTCGTTCAAAGATATTTCGTTCCGCCTGCATAAAGGCGAAATTCTGGGAATCGCGGGGCTGGCTGGCGCCGGGCGGACAGAACTTGCGCGTGCGATTTTCGGCGCTGACCCGAAGGAATTCGGCGAAACCTGGATTCGCGGGCAAAAAGTGGATATTCGTTCGCCATTGGACGCCAAACAATTCGGCATCGGCTTTGTCACGGAAGACCGCAAGGAAGAAGGCCTGGTGTTGGGGCTGGATATTCTCTCCAATATTTCCATGACGATTCTTCATAAATTGACGAAATATGGCGTGTTTCAGAATCGCGCGGCGCGAACAGTCGCCGAGCAATCCATCAAATCGCTTCAGATCAAAACCAGCGGCATTGCGCAAGCGGCGAAAAACCTCAGCGGCGGCAACCAGCAGAAAGTCGTCGTCTCGAAATGGTTAGCGACGCATCCGAGCATTTTGATTATGGATGAACCGACGCGCGGCATTGATGTCGGCTCAAAAGGACAGATTTACAGTCTCCTCAACGAACTTGCTGATTCCGGTCTCGGCATTTTGATGATTTCGTCGGAAATCCCTGAAATTCTGGAAATGTGCGACCGGGTGCTGGTGATGTCAGGCGGAGAAATCACCGCCGAGCTGCCGCATCATGAGGCAACGCAGGAAAAAATTTTACATTATGCCACATCAAAAACCACGATATAACTCGATCCGGCAGTAAACGCAACAATACCGCGTTTATCAGCCGCAAGGGCTATGACAGGTATGGATATGACAGCAACCAAAACACTCACAAACCGCAAACCTTGCGAACCATCTCAGAAAGTGATCACTCCGGCTTTTTTTATCAAATACGCCCTCTATTTTGCCTTAATTGCGATGGTGATCATCCTCAGTTTCGCGTCAGACACGTTTTTGAAGCCGTCCAATATCATTAACGTGCTGCGCCAGATTTCGATTCAAGCGATTATCGCGGTCGGCATGACGATGGTGATTATTCTCGGCCAGATGGACCTCAGCGTCGGGGCGATTGTCGCGTTCGCCTCCGTCGTCAATGCGCTCTTAGTGATGAAAGTCGGCATTCCGGTCGTTCCGGCCATTCTGCTCACCTTATGTCTCAGTTCGCTCTGGGGCTTGCTGAACGGCGTGATTACCGCCAAATTCAAGCTTCATGCCTTCTTAGTGACGCTGGCAACGTTGACGCTGATTCGCGGCATTACCTACACGCTGACTAGCGGCTATCCCATCGGCGGGCTGCCAAAATCGTTTTATGAATTCGGCTCAGGCCATCTGTTCAAAATTCCGTATCCGGTCATATACATGGCGGTAATTTACGCAATCGGCATGTTCGTTCTGCGCAACACGCCATTTGGCCGCTCGATTTATTCAGTCGGCGGGAATGCGGAAGCGGCGCGGTTATCGGGCATCAACATTTTTCGCGCGAAAGTCGCCGTGTTCGTGATTTCCTCATTTCTCGCGGCGATAGGCGGCATCATCCTCTCATCACGCTTACGCGCAGGCTCGCCCGAAGTCGGTTTAGGCTGGGAACTCGATATTGTCGCGGCAGTCATCATCGGCGGAACGAATATTTTCGGCGGCGAGGGAAAACTCACAGGAACGCTGGTCGGCATGTTGTTCGTCGGCATTTTGACCAACGGCATGATTCTGTTAGACGTGACGCCCTACATGCAGCAAGTCGTCAGAGGCATCGTGATTTTAGCCGCCGTGATTTTGAACAGCCTTCAGGAAAAATAACGACAGCATTTTTTCACCTCACCCCCGCCCCCCTCTCCAAAGGAGAGGGAAAAATTCAAAACTCCCCTCCCTGTTGGGGAGGGGGCGGGGGTGGGGTGACGGAGAAATAGACATGATGACGCATAGAGAACGATTCTACGCAACGATTGAATGCAAGCCGGTTGACCGTCCTGCCTCGTGGTTAGGCTTGCCGACGCCCGGCGCCGTTAAAAATTTAACGGCGCACTTCAAGGTGAACGATTTCCATGATGTCTTACAGATGCTTGATGACGACCTCTATCCGGTCGAATTGCCCTATCATTCGCCCACCAGCGACGCCATTTACATGGCGTTTGACTTCGCGCAGCAGGGTCACAGTGACGATGAACACAGAACGCTGAACTCCCCTGGGTTTTTTCAGCATTATTCCGACCCTGCGCGCGTTGATGATTTCGACTGGCCAGACCCGACAAAGTATATTGACCCGGAAGAATGCCGGAAGGTCGTCGAAGCCGCGCCGCAGGATCGCGTGATTCTCGGCGTGATCTGGTCAGCGCATTTTCAAGACGCCTGCGCCGCGTTCGGCATGGAAACCGCGCTCGTCAAAATGATGACTGAGCCGGAAATGTTTCAAGTCGTGATTGATCGGATTGCTGATTTTTACCTGAAAGCGAACGAAATTTTTTATGAAGCGACGAAAGGCAAGCTGAACGCCGTGTTGATCGGCAACGATTTCGGCAGCCAGCAAGGATTGATGCTCTCGCCGAAACTGATCCGCAAATTCGTCTGGTCTGGCACGCGGCGCTTAGTCGAACAGGCGAAGAGCTACGGCCTGAAAGTCATTCATCATTCCTGCGGCTCGATTTATCCGATTATCCAGGATTTGATTGACATCGGCGTGGACGCGATTCATCCGATTCAAGCGCTTGCCAAAGACATGTCCGCCGAAAACATGAAAGAGCATTTTTACGGCAAAGTCGCGTTTTGCGGCGGCGTTGACGCGCAAGAACTGATTGTGCATGGCACGCCTGAGCAGGTCTATCAGCGGGTAAAAACGCTGAAAGCGCTGTTCCCAACGGGACTGATTATTTCGCCGAGCCACGAAGCGATTCTGCCGGATGTTGACCCGGCCAAT
>CAZMEO010000031.1:5859-15680 GCA_964565315.1 uncultured Candidatus Moduliflexus sp.
CGTTGTACCGCCGACGTCCTCGTCGGCCTCTTTTGGCATTGCCGACGAGGACGTCGGCGGTACGAAGCGCTCATAAAAATTAATTTTTTGCGTATTTCGTGTGTTTCGTGGTAAAACGCTACTTATGAAACGATATGGTTCAGTAATTCGCGTGAAACCGGAGAGATACGAAGAATATAAACAATGCCACGCCGCCGCCTGGCCGGGCGTGTTAGCGATGATTACCGCCTGCAACATCCGCAATTATTCGATTTATTATAAAGATGGCTTGCTGTTCAGCTATTTCGAATATGTCGGCAGCGATTATGACGCCGATATGGCGAAGATGGCCGCTGACCCGACCACGCAGGACTGGTGGGCGTATGTCAAACCGATGCACGATCCGCTGCCGACTCGCGCTGAAGGCGAATGGTGGGCAGGGATGGAAGAAATCTTTCATCTCGATTAGCTGATTGATGTCAAGACCTCACAGGTTTCAAAAATCCTGTGAGGTCTTTTTTATTTCCCTTGCCTCACGCCTGCCATCAATATCAAACCGATAACCGCTGAAAGACACCGCAGCCATAATTTTATAAATTCAGAAGCTTTGTCGTTTTTTCACCAGAAACCTTTAAACAGGAGGAACAAATCAGGAGTCAATTTATTTGTAAGCACTCGCATTTACGGCATAATGCCAGGCGCGTTTACACCACTCATATTCTTGCGCCAGGAGTGCGGCAAGATTACCGCGACACGCCGCCAATGGCGCATTCTTTCTGGCATAAAAATGATGAGCGGCGTTCATGCTTTTCTTGCTTGACAGGATATGAGTTGTTATTCTATCATTTAACCAGAAAAATTTTTATATCGCGCTGAACAAGCGAGGCAAGAGCATGGAAAAAGCCAATATTCTGATTGTTGACGATACGCCCGATAATGTCCGCCTGCTGATGGAAATGCTGAGCGAGCGCGGCTATAAAGTCCGGCCTGCGACAAGCGGGGCGCATGCGCTGACGACTGCCCGCCTTGAGCCGCCTGATCTGATTCTGCTGGATATTCTCATGCCGGATATGGACGGCTACCGCGTCTGCGCGGAGTTGAAAGCCGATGAACGCACGCGCGACATCCCGGTTATTTTCATCAGCGCCTTGCAGCAGGTCTTCGACAAAGTGAAGGCGTTCGGCCTTGGCGCGGTGGACTACATCACCAAGCCATTCGAGGCGGAAGAAGTCTTCGCTCGCGTCCGCACGCATATCACCTTGCGGAAACTCCAGCAGCACCTTGAGGAGATGGTCGCAGCGCGCACAACGGCGTTACAGGCCAGCGAGCGGCAATATCGGCTGTTGGTGGAGCAGCATCCCGACGGCATCGGCATTTTGCAGAAGAATCTGTTTGTCTTCGTCAATTCCGCCCTTTGCGCATTGTTAGGATGTCCAAAAGAGCGCCTGCTCGGCCTGCCGCCCGTGACCGATGCGGAACGTTCTCCGCTTTTTTCGCTGCTGCGGGAGCAACAGGAAATCTGGATTGAAACGGAGCGCAGCGACATTTTCTGGGAAGGATCGCCCGCCGTGATGGTCGTCATGCGGGATGTCACGGAGCGCAAACGCCGGGAAGATGAACTCGCTGCCGAACGCAAGCGCCTGCGGCAGGAAAACATCCGGCTGCGTTCCGCCGCGAAAGATCGCTACCGCTTCGGCAACATCATCGGCAAAAGCCAGGCGATGCAGGCGGTGTACGAATTGATTGCGCAGGCGTCGGAAACCGACGCGAATGTGGTCATTTCCGGAGAATCTGGCACAGGCAAAGATTTGATCGCCCAGACGATTCACGAACTCAGCCGCCGCCGCCACAAGCCGTTTATTCCAGTGAACTGCGGCAGCATTCAAGAAACAGTGTTCGAGCGCGAGTTTTTCGGCCATCGCCGCGGCGCGTTTACTGGCGCGGACAAGGACGTTCCCGGCTTCTTCGACGCGGCCTGCGGCGGCACGCTGTTTTTGGACGAAATCGGCGAACTCAGCCTGGCGATGCAGGCCAAATTGCTGCGGGCGATTGAGGATAAAGGCTACACGCCAATCGGCGCCCAGCGCGTCAAACACGCTGACGCGCGGATTATCGCCGCCACCAATCGTCATCTGAAGGAGATGGTGAAGGAAGGGAAAATGCGGCAGGACTTTTATTATCGCATTCATGTCATCCCGATTATGGTGCCTCCGCTGCGAGACCGCAAGGAAGATATTCCGCTGTTAGTCGAATATTTTGCGCAGCAAGCCGGGGAAACGGGCAAAACGCCGGGCATTCCGGGCAGTATTTTAGACCTGTTTTATCAACACGATTGGCCGGGCAATATTCGCCAGCTTCAGAACGTGCTGCAACGCTATTTGACGCTGAAACGCCTGGAATTCGATGACGACGAGCATGCGATCAGCGATGCGTCCGCGCAGCCCATCCTGGCGCAAAGCCGCGAAGGCTTGAAACACGCCACCGAAGTCTTCGAGCGGCAATTCATTCTCAACATGTTAGCGTTTAATCAGGGACATAAAGGCAAAACCGCCGAAATGCTTCAGATTGACGCAAAAACGCTCTATCGCAAGATGAAAGAATATCGTATCGCGATGGAATGAATGGGCAGGTTTGCCCGATTGCGGCATTTTTAGAACAACACGATTTCCCCTGAATTCTCGGAGAGTTTCCCATCAAGCGCCTGTTTCCATCAGGCATTTTTGCCCGATTTCCTCGCAACTCGCATATTTAATAACGCCTCATCTTTTTGATAACATCAATAAATACAATAAATTATAAAATACGCGCCCCTCATGGCACGTTTATTGCTTTTATAGAATCGAGCGTTTGCGCTGACAGCAGCGCATTCCTGAAAAGATTATTGTTATCCTCAGAGGCCATCTTTCACTTTTGGAGGTTTCTTATGAAATTCAATCTCAGAGAAAAATTTTTGTTCCCGCTCTCGGCATTAATCATTGCGGGAATGGCAGTTTCCATGCTGATCGCGTATATCAGTTCGACGAATGCTGTCGAGCAGACAATTAAAGATCAGTTATCCCAGGTCGTGACCTTGACGGCGCAAAGCCTGGAATCCTGGATTGAAGAAGCCAGGGCGGACGTAAAAAGCTGGAGTGAGACGCCAGTGTATGCGACGGCTCTTCCAGACTCGGTAGTGGGAACATCGGCCAGAAATGTCGCCGCTGTTGAATTAGCCAAATTGAAAGCCGGTTACGACTGTTATGAAAACATTTATCTTGCGAACGCTGCCGGGAACGTGATCGCCTCGTCTGACGGGCAGAATGCCATATCGAATGTTGCCGATAAACACTATTTCCAGGAAGCGTTAGAAGGCAAGATTGCGTTTTCGGATGTCGAAAAAAGCGACGTATCGAAGAACCCGATCTTTATGATTGCCGCGCCAGTCAAAACGCAGGAACAGGTGATTGGCATGCTGATTGGCGTCGTCGATCTTGAGCATTTCGGGCAGAAATTTGTTGATCCCGTGAAGGTTGGCAAGACTGGTTATGCCTATGTTCTCAGGAGCGACGGATTGTTGTTCGCCCATCCTGAGAAAAAAAATATTTTAACCCTGAACGTGAACGACTATAGTTTCGGCAAAGAGTTGTTAGGGCAGAAACATGCTGTCATCTCATACGAATGGGAAGGCGTGCGTAAGCTTGTGGCGTTCCACCGCATTGATTCGACCGGTTGGACGGTCGGCGCCGGAGCGGCCTCGCAGGAAATGCTCGCGCCGATTTATCGCATGGCCTACATCAATGGCGGGGTTGCCTGTATCGTGATAATGGTGATGATTCTCTTTATTGTTCTGCTTGTTCGCTCGATTGTTGCTCCGCTGCAACGAATTGTCGGTATTGCCAACGCGATTGGTGAGGGCGATATGGAACAGGAAATTTCCATCGACCGCCATGATGAAATCGGCATTTTAGCAGAGGCGATGCGCAATATGATCGCGAATTTACGCGCTGCCGTCCAGGTTGCCGGGCAGATTGCCAACGGCGACATGACTGTCGCCGTGCCTGTGCGATCCGAAAAGGATCGCTTAGGGAAAGCGCTGGTCAGCATGACAAGCAAGCTGCGCGAAATCATCGGCGACATCGCGGTCGCAACGGAAAATGTCGCCTCCGGCAGCCAGTTCATGAGTTCCGGCTCGGAAGAACTGTCGCAAGGAGCGACGGAACAAGCAGCGGCAGCGGAAGAAGCGTCGTCTTCGATGGAAGAAATGGTCGCCAATATTTGCCAGAATGCGGAGAATGCCAGACAAACCGAACTGACCGCAACGAAAGCGGCGCAGGATGCGCAGGAAAGCGGATTGGCGGTCGCCGAAACCGTGACGGCCATCAAAGAAATTGCGAAAAAAGTGCAGATCATTGACGAGCTTGCGCGGCAAACCCGGATGCTGTCGCTGAATGCGACGATTGAAGCCGCGAAAGCGCAGGAATTCGGCAAAGGATTCGGCGTCGTGGCTGCCGAAGTTCGCGCCTTAGCTGAACGGAGTCAAAGCGCAGCGGCGGAAATTACGTCGCTGGCCGACGCCTCAGTCAGGATCGCGGAAGTGGCCGGAGAGCGGCTCAGAACGCTCGTGCCGGATATTCGGAAAACTGCCGAACTCGTGCAGGACATCAGCGCGGCGACCAGCGAGCAGGAACGCGGCGCAGGCCAGATTAACATGGCGATTCAGCAGTTGGATCAGGTCATTCAGCAAAACGCGACCGCTTCCGAAGAGATGGCGTCAACATCGGAAGAACTCGCCTCGCAGGCGGAACACCTTCAGGGCGTGATTGAATTTTTCAAGATTCGCGAAAAACGCCAGGAAAGCACGCAGTCGGTTCAACAGCGCGTTCCGAATCCGATGGCCGCCAAACTCCATGCGAAAATCGCGCATATTAAACATCCGAAAGATATTCTCCAGCCGAAAAACGGCGGCAACGGTCACGCGCCAGTTCCGCAAGCCGTGTATGCAGACGTGTTGGAAGGGGAGGAAGATGCGTTAGATCAAGAATTCGAGCGGTTTTAAGACGAGGAGAACCGGCTGCGCCTGTGCGTTCCGGGTGAAGCGTACATGTGCAGCTTCGCGACCATGAATGCGAACATTCTGATTGTGGATGACATGCCGGATAATTTGCGCCTGTTGATGGAAATCCTGAAGCAACGCTCGTATAAAGTCCGTCCGGCGCTGGATGGCTTTCATGCGCTGAATGCCGCCCATTCAGAGCCTCCTGACGTGATTCTGTTAGATGCGATTCTGCCGGGCATGGACGGCTATCAGGTCTGCGAGCAGTTGAAGGCGGATTGCCGCACGTCCGATATTCCAGTCATCTTTATCAGCGCCTTGAACAGCGTCTTCGATAAAGTCAAAGCATTTTCTCTTGGCGCGGTAGATTACATCTCCAAACCGTTCCAGGCGGAAGAAGTGTTGGCGCGGGTCGAAACTCATTTAACCATGCGCAAATTGCAGCAAGACTTGCAGCAGGAAATCGGACGGCGAAAACAGGTGGAAGAGCAGCTTCGCGAACGGAATCAGCAATTGCTGGAAACCAACGCCAGCAAAGACAAATTTTTTTCCATTCTTGCCCATGATTTGCGTTCTCCGGTCGGCATGCTGCTTGAGATGTATGACGTAATTCTGGAAAACATCGAGCAGATCACCAAAGAGAAACTGATGAGGCTGCTTCATATCGAACACGATACGGCGCACAGGCTGATGGATTTGCTTGAGAATCTTCTTGCCTGGGCGAGAAGCCAGCAGAAGACGATAGAATTTTCGCCGCAGCCGCTTGATTTGCGGGAGCTTATTACGGCGAATATGATGCTGCTTTCGCCAAAAGCGCAAAAAAAACAGATTTGCTTGAATAATCAGGTACAACAGCCGCTTGTCGTCGCGGCTGACCGTCAAATGCTGAATTCGGTGGTGGCGAACCTGTTGTCCAACGCGGTCAAATTTACCGGATCGCAAGGAAGCGTCAATATTTCCGCCGCCCCGAACGAACGCCAGATCGAAGTGAGCGTGGCCGATACCGGCATCGGGATTCCCCCCGAAATCGTGCCGACCCTGTTCCGCATTGATGCCGTTCCGTTCAGGCGTTCTGGCACGGCGAATGAAAGCAGCGCGGGATTCGGACTGGTGCTGTGCAAAGAGTTCGTCGAACGTCATGGTGGTCGGATTTGGATCGAAAGCGACAGCGGAAAAGGGACAACCGTGCGCTTCACCCTTCCAGTTTCGTAGAGACGCGCGGCAGTGCGTCTCTACGCCCCTACGCATAAAAACCCGAAAACAATACTTGACAAAAAAATGTTTTCTTTTATTTTAGTACTGAATAGTCAGTATATAAAAATATCAACCCACTCTTCTTAAATTGTGACGTATGAACGCGACTCACATCGAACTGTTAGCCCCGGCGAAAAACGCCGACGCCGGAATCGCGGCGATTACCTGCGGCGCGGATGCCGTCTATATTGGCGCAGCGCGGTTCGGCGCGCGCGAGCAGGCCGGAAACAGCGTCGCCGACATCGAGCGCCTCGCGCTGTTTGCGCATCGTTACCGGGCGCGGGTCTATGTCGCCCTGAACACGCTGCTGTACGACGATGAATTCCCGGAGGCGCTGCGCCTGATCGCGGAACTCTACGACGCCGGAGTTGACGGCCTGATCATTCAGGATATGGGCTTGCTGGAATGCGACCTGCCGCCGCTGCCGCTGATTGCCAGCACGCAGACGCACAACGCCACGCCGGAGAAGGTCGCGTTTTTAGAGCGCGTCGGTTTTCAGCGCGCCATTCTTGCGCGGGAATTGAACCTTGACCAGATTCGCGCGATTCGGACGCAGACGAGTCTCGAACTCGAATGCTTCGTGCATGGCGCGTTATGCGTCTGTTACAGCGGCCAGTGCTATCTGAGTTACGCCATCGGCGGACGCAGCGGCAATCGCGGCCAGTGTGCGCAGCCCTGCCGCAAGCGCTACACGCTGAAAGACGCGAACGGCCAGACGCTCGCGCAGAATCGCTATTTGCTGTCGCTGAAAGACATGAACCGCGCCGCCGCGCTGCGCGACCTGCTTGAGGCGGGCGTCACGTCGTTCAAAATCGAAGGCCGCCTGAAAGACATCGCGTATGTCAAAAACATCGTCAGCTACTATCGCCAGCAGCTTGACGCGATCCTCGACGCCGAGCCGGAACGCTTCCGCCGCGCGTCGTCCGGGCGCAGCGCGATTGATTTCACGCCCAATCCGGCCAAAACGTTTCATCGCGGCTCGACCCCTTATTTTTTGTTCAGCGAACGCGACAATGTTGCCTCGCTCGACACGCCGAAATCTATCGGCGAAAAAATCGGCGCGGTTGCGGAAATCGGCGCGAAATATTTTACGCTGTCGCCTCGTTCCACGCTCTGCGTGGAACGCGCAAACTTGCCGCTCTGCGGCAATGGACGGGGAGCGTCCGAAAAGCAGCATTCCACGCGGAGCGTGGAACGAGGGGAGGGTTTGCACAACGGCGACGGCCTCTGCTTTTTCGACAAACAGCGCGAATTGCAGGGAACGCTCGTCAATTCCATACAGGGTGAGAAGATTTTTCCAGCGTCAATGCAAGGGATTTCCGTTGGAACGGTTATTTTTCGCAACGCGGATCATCAGTTTTTAAAACAGGTGGAAAACAGCCGCGCCGAACGTATAATCACTGTAAGCCTGACGTTTCGCGAGACGAACGACGGTTTTGCGCTGAAGGCGATTGATGAAGACGGCGTGCAAATTGAAGAGACATTGAGATGCCAAAAAACTCCGGCCACGAATCCAGACGCCGCCTCTGCCAACCTCAAAAAGCAACTGGGCAAATGCGGCGGCACGGAATTTGGCTGCGCCGACATTCGCGTCGAATGGTCGGCGGCTTATTTTCTTCCGGCGGCGCAACTCAACGCCCTGCGCCGCGCCGCGCTCGACAAACTGCGCAAAGCGCGGGAAGCGTCGCGCCCGATTCCGCGCGTCGAACTCGTGAAAAACGCCGTTCCCTATCCTGAAACGCGCCTGTCGTATCGCGGCAACGTGTTGAACGCAAAGGCTGCCGCGTTTTACCGGCGGCATGGCGTGACTGAGATCGAACCGGCGGCTGAATCAGGGCTGGATATGCGCGGGCGCAGCGTCATGGTTACGAAATATTGCGTCAAGCAGGCGCTCGGCCTGTGCGAGCGCGACGGGAAACCGGCGAAACACTACGCCGAACCGCTCTCTTTGATTGACGAACAGGGGCAAGCGTATCAACTGCAATTTCATTGTTCACGGTGCGAAATGGAGATATTTTATCCTGACGACTCATCCAGAGGTTGAAACCTCTGTCTGTATTCCGCTGCCGCTTCGCGGCAGATTCCGCCCTGAAAGGGCGATGAAATAGAGACAGAGGTTTCAACCTCTGGGAGTCCAGTAGATTTTATGCCGACTTCCGACGCTTTTATCACCACGCTTTCGCAGCAACTCGGCGCTGCGCCGCAATTTCGCGACGCGCTGCTCGATGCGCTGCTCGCGCTTCTGACAGATGCCGCGCCGTCCGGCGAAGCGGCTCGAACAAATCACCTCGATCTGCTGATTGACATCGAGAGTCAACACGCACGCGCCGAACAATCTGGAAAAACCCGCTTAAACGCCGCATTGACGACGTTGGCGGCGCGTGTCCGCGAGGAATTGCAACAGAGCGCTCTCAACCTGCATCACGCCATCAAATCGGGCAATCAGGCGCTTGCCGAACCCCTTGCCCAACAGATTGGCGTGGATGCGCAGACATTTCCGGTCGGCCTCGCTGTGGAAAGCAACCTGCTTGAACTGTCGGAACAATACGTCCGCCGCGCGCAGGAATTGCAATTTCTCCACGCCAACGCGCCCGACCAGCTTGCGGAAATCAAAGAAGTCATCTTTCGCAAAAAGGTCGAAAACGCCAATCAATTAGACGCTATCGCCCTTGAAGCGCTCGCGGGAACATCTCTTTCGAAACAATATCAGCGGGTGAAGACGATTTGCCTGTCGCTGATGCAGCAGCAGCGCATCGAAGCCGAAAACGCCTTGAGCAGCGTCCTCTCCGCGCCGAATGCCGATGTCGAGGCGTTAGAATCGTGGCTCTTGAAATACGGCCTGCTCGCCCGCCAGATCGTCAAAGAAATCCGCTTGAACCCAACCTATCGCCGCCGCCTGCTGCGTCTGCTGATCGCCTCGCGCGAACCGCTTGCGTTGCAGGCATTGTCGGAATTTACTCCCCCCACGCAGGCAGAACGGGACATTTTCGACACGCTGATGACACTGCGCTTCGGCGAAGAATTTCAGCAGACGCGGGCGACATGGAAAACGCGGCTGAATCAGCAGCTTGGCGCGGCGCGGCATCGCAAAGAAGCGTTAATGTTCTGGCAGCGGAATCTCTCGTTTCTGCCCGGCTTGTTGGCGGACAAATGGCCGTCGCTCGGCTTCAACGGCGAATTCAAGCAGATCGAAGAAGCGTGTCAAAAAGAGATGGCCGCCATCAACGCCGAGGAATTTCTCGCAGCGCAGCGCGGCAATTTGGAGGCGGAGCAGATGCGGACGCTGGAACAGGCGCTCCACGCCCGCTCTGCCGCTCCCAAAATCGAGTTCGATGAATCCGAGTTGCATGAAGCCGCTATGCCTGAGATCGAAATCGAAGACGCGCCCGGTTCGAGCGCGGAGCCAGCACTGATTGCGCCGCCGATGCCGCCGACAACGATGACTCCGATGATACAGCCGACGCCGACGACACCGCCGGAGATCGAAGTCGAAGAAGGGATGATGCTGATTACCGAAGCGCCGATGGACGAACCGGTCGCCGCGCTGAAGCCTCAG
>CAZMEO010000031.1:15780-20186 GCA_964565315.1 uncultured Candidatus Moduliflexus sp.
ATCGGCTTGCTGCTGCTCGTTTTCACGCTCTGGGATAAAGCCGCGTGGATTCGCTACGGCCTGACGCCGTTCATGATCGTGACGGTCTCGTATGCGCTGGCTCGCATCGGCGTCTGGCTGAAAGGGGAAGATATTCAATCCGCCACGCCGATCCACACGCTGCAAGGGGCGGCGATTTTCCTCGCGCCGCTCAGTCTGCTGTTCGTCGCGCTGCTGTCGGCTGATCCGAAGTTTCCCTCATTTACGATGAAAGTCGGATGGGGCGCAGCGCTCTCCATCGTGTTGTTAGCGGCGTGGCGGCATATTTTTTTGATGGCGACAAAGACGATTTCCGCCGCGATGTCCGGGATGCACACCATGACCTTGCTGCTGCTGAACGCCTTGCTGCTGCTTTTGCCGCTGACGCGGGCGATGTCGTCTGCCGAATACGGTGCGTTGAATCTGCAAGCCAAAGGGCTGTTCATCGGCGGCTTTTACGTCGGCTTTCTCGTCCTGTTTTTCAGTATGCTGCACGTCTTCAGAACGAACTTAGCGCAAGCGGAATCTGAAGGGAAAAACCCGCTGACCTTTTACGGCGTGACCGCGCTTGGCACGTATCTCCTCGTCTGGGGTTTGACGCACGCCCGGCTCGGCGTGCTGCCGCAGCCGCACACCTACGCGCCGCTCTTGCTTCTGCTAAGCCTGTTGATGGCGATGTTCGAATTCGAATTGCTCGAAGCTCGCAAATCGGATGAGCGGATCACGTCGCTCCATTATTTCGCCTACGCGCTCGTCGGCTTCGGCGTGCTGCTGAGCATCGGGCATGATTACGTCCGCGTCCTGTCGCTGCTGTTAGCCGGGGCGGTCTGGGCGTATCAGGCGGTCAAGCTGAACGATGACCGTCACTACAACATCGCGCTCGCGATTTTCACCATCGGATTTTCTTCGATTGCGCTGATCAAAGGCTTTCCCGCGCCCTATTTTCCGCATTTCGCCTTGTTCATCGTGATCGCGCTCTACCTGATTTCGGCCAACATCCGCCATGAAGCGGTGGCGCTCCTTGCGTTGCGGCTTGTGCCGGTCTATTTAGCGTTCAGTTTCGTGATTTCCGTCATCTGGCAATGGTCGGGGCAATTCGCCGCGCTGCCTTATGGCGTCGCGTTCCTGCTCTTTGGCGCGTTTGCCATCTTTACCGGCGCAAAGCTCGATAAATTGCTGCATGTCCATCTCGGCGCGTTTTACGTGGTCGCCGCGCTGCCGTATCTCGGCGCAATCAACGTCAACGGGCGCACGCTCGACGGCAATACGATGGCGTTTGCGCTCAGCGTGGTTGCTGCGGGCTGGGTGCTTCTCAGCAGCTACTCGTCGAATCCGGCGATTCGCGACAGCCGCAGCACGGTGCTGTGGAATATCGGCTTGCTCGCCTTCGCGCTGCTCTGCTTGCGCCTTGTGCTGAAAGATTCGATTGATTTTTCCTCCAATCCGCTGCTCCAGGTTCAGATTCTCGGCGGCCCGCTTTTCATCGCGCTGCTGATGCTGCTGAACGCCTATTTCACGCGCTCGTACCTGCCGGTCTATCTTGGCCTGTTCATCGCCGTCGTCATCTTCCCGGAAATCAAAAATCGGTTCGATATTCCGATGTATTCCGGCCTCGGTTCGACCATTTCCGGCATCGGCTTTCTCGCGACCGTCTGGGCGCTGCGCTTCTTCGACTTCCTGGGCGTCGAACCCGCCTCGCTCGATCTGATTTTGCGCAAAAATCCGTTCCCGGCGCAGGCGCGAAATCGCTATCTGCTTTACGCCAATCCGCTGATGGTCGGCGCGTTTTTCCTCTTCACGCGCACCGTTTTCATGACCTATCCGCTGAACGTCTTCCGCCCGCTCATGCCGTTCAGCCTCAACACCTGCATCGCGGTGTTCCTCTGCGGCACGGCATATCACGTCCTGAGCCTCTGGTTCAAGCAATCCTGGATGTCGTTTATCGGCTATGCCGCGATCTGGTTCGGCCTGATTCATAGCTGTTTTCTGCATGTCGGCGCGGTCTTCGAGCCGAAATTTCTGCCGCTGTTCATCCTAAGCGCGCTGCTCTATTGCCTTGCGATTGCGACAGCGGCCAAATGGCTGCCGGATAACGACGACGAAGAATTGCTTCGTTCTCCCTGGCAGAGCGTTCTTGAACCGGTCATCTTCGCGCTAACGGCGGTCGGATTCTATGCGTTTTACAGTTTCGACGCTGCCCGCGCCACCGATTTCGCGTATTGGCTGCCGCTGCTCGTCTATCTGATCGGGCGGATGGCCTGGCAGGGCTGGCGCGAAGAGCAGAAAACGTTCATCGCGTTTGCGCATCTGCTCCTCTGGCAAACTGTCGTCGTTGTCGTGACGCGCGGCGCAACGATTCCAGCGGCGCTTGAATTGCCGGAAACCTATCTCAGTTCGGTCGTCATGACGCTTGCGCTGTTAGGGACGCTTGTAGTGGGGCGCCGCTGGTTGGATGACACAAAATGCGGTCTGCTGTCTCCGATTCCCTATCTCTCATTCTGCGTGATCCTCGTGATTTCGCTGTTTATGACCTATCCGTTGAACGTGTTCCGCGCGCTGATGCCGTTCAGCCTCAACACCAGCGCCATCGTGTTCCTCTGCGGCGCGGCCTATCTCCTGCTCGCGCTCTGGCTCAAACAATCCTGGATCGCGTTCATCGGCTATATTGCGATCTGGTTCGGCCTCATGCAAAGCTGCTTTATGCAAACCGGCGTCATCTTTCAGCCGCAATTTCTGCCGCTCTTCATGCTGGCCGCGCTGCTCTTGTGTCTCGCAATTACGGCGGCGGCAGGCAGATGGCTGCCGGAACACGACGCCGCGCTGATTCGTTCCCCCTGGCAGAGCGTTCTTGAACCGGTCATCTTCGCGCTAACGGCGGTCGGATTCTATGCGTTTTACAGTTTCGACGCTGCCCGCGCCACCGATTTCGCGTATTGGCTGCCGCTGCTCGTCTATCTGATCGGGCGGATGGCCTGGCAGGGCTGGCGCGAAGAGCAGAAAACGTTCATCGCGTTTGCGCATCTGCTCCTCTGGCAAACTGTCGTCGTTGTCGTGACGCGCGGCGCAGCGATTCCAGCGGCGCTTGAATTTTCGGAAATGTATCTCGGAACAGCGGTCGTGACGCTTGTGTTGTTAGCATCATTTTTTGTGACGGAGCGTCTATTAAGCGAACCAAAGTATCGCTTGCTGTCGCCGGTTCTCTGGCTGTCATTGATCTTCATGCTGTTGATTTCGATTCCAACGACCGCGCTGTTTTACATGCTTCCGAGACTGATCGAACAACCGGCGCTGCATATCGCGATCTGGGGCGCGGTCACGCTGCTGCTTGGGCGTTTCCTGAGTTTCAGCCCGCTCTGGCTCTGGAGCATCTTCCTGTTTTATTCGCCGATCATGCGTCTGATTGCAGGCGATAACCTGATAAAAATGGCGTTCCATCCGTTCCCGCTCGCCTGCCTTGCCGTTGCGATTGCGGGCGTCAGTCAGCTTGTCAAGGCTGCGCCGCAGCTCAACGAACCGGCGCGACCGCTGTTCGGCAAACGTGACGCAGGCTCAAATGCGCCGCTCATCTTTTCGCTTGCGTCGCAGGTCGTGGCGTATCTGACGATTTCGCAGGCGCTCGCCAATCCGATGTATCACCACGCCTGGCCGACGATGCTCGGCCTGTTCGTCTGCGCGATTCCGGGGCTGCTGATTGCGGATACAATCGGGACGTCGCGGCAGGCGTTGTTCCTGCTGCCTTATACGATTGCGTGGGGCGGCTTGATGCTCGCGCTGCCGACGCATTTCCCAAACAACGCCTGGCTGCTGGCGCTCGAAACGCCGCATCTGGTCGCCTGCGGCATGGCGCTCGGCCTGCTGACCGGCATTCTGTTAAATCTCCTCGCGCCGACGGACGAAATCGGCTGCGTTGCCATGAAACACAACACTGCCGGAGGCATCTTGCTGCTCGTGTTATACGCCTATTTCACCACGCTCGACCTGAACGTCATCGGCTGGCAGCGCTTCGTCACGTCTGGCGTCACCAGCCTGATCGCGGCGTATTATTTTCGCTATTTCGTCGGCGATGCTCATAAGCGCGTCACCTATGCCTTTTTCGCGCTCGGCCTGACGGTTGGGATGTTGTGCGCCGAAATCGCGACGGCGAAATTCCTCTTCGGGCTTGCGCTGTCGCCGTCACTCGTGTTCTACGCGCTCTTGCTGCCGCCGCTCTGGTTTCTCATCAAAAGCGACATCAACCGCCGCGCCGAGCACATCTACACATCCGGGCGCGACGCGGCGACGCATCTCTGTTTCTATCTGCTGGCGTTCTATTTCGTGCCGCCGCTGCTGAAATTCGTCTTCCTGCCGCAATACGCGCCGACGCTCGAACATCTGTTCATCTTTGCGCC
>CAZMEO010000032.1:0-16404 GCA_964565315.1 uncultured Candidatus Moduliflexus sp.
TCAAGGCGCGATGTGTCGTAGCGTTCGATAATGCGGTCGCGGATGAAATCGAGCAGCAGCGGCGCGTGTTCAACAATGCGCTGAAATTCCGCCACGCCCGCTTTGCGCACGAAGGTGTCAGGATCGTCGCCAGTCGGCAAAATTCCGGCGCGAACCTCGAAGCCATAGGTCAGAAAAAGGTCTAACGCCTTCATCATCGCATTCACGCCCGCCGGATCGGGATCGAAAATCAGGGTGACCTTCTGGGCATAACGCTGCAACGCGCGGAGATGCTGATCGGTCAAGGCCGTTCCCATCGTGGCCGCGATATTCGGGACGCCATGCGCAAATGGCACGATCATGTCAAAATAGCCTTCCACTAACACAATCGTTCCGAGGCGGCGCACGGCGTCTTTGACATGATGAAACCCGAACAGCGTCTTGCCTTTGTGAAAAATCGGATTTTCAGGGGAATTCATATATTTCGGCTGTCCATCGCCTAAAATGCGCCCGCCGAAGGCGATGATGCGCCCGCGCTCATCATGAATCGGAATCATCAGCCGGTCGCGAAAACGGTCATACGAGCCGACTGCCATCTGACGCGCTTCTTCGCCGTCTTCGCTTTTGCGTTTAACGACCAATCCGCTTTCTAACAGCAGGTCTTCGCCGTATTTCTGGATAAACTTCCGCCGCAGGGCATCCCACGCAGGGAGCGCGTAACCGAAGCCGAATCGCTGCTGCGCCTCCTCATCAATGCCGCGCTTGCACAAATATTCCCGCGCAATTTTCGCTTCCGGGCGGCTGCGGAGTTGTTCCGCAAAAAACGCGCAGACTTCTAAATGGAGTTGATACAGGCGTTCGGTTTGCTGGAGCTGCTGCGTCGAAACGTCGTCCGATTTTTCGGGAAGGCGCACGCCGAATCGCCGGGCTAAAATATGCAGGGTTTCTGGGAAACTGT
The DNA here is from genome assembly GCA_964565315.1 of uncultured Candidatus Moduliflexus sp. GTDB lineage: Bacteria > Moduliflexota > Moduliflexia > Moduliflexales > Moduliflexaceae > Moduliflexus. The sequence continues at coordinate 938 of CAZMEO010000032.1, forward strand.
ATTGCTCATGCTTCATCAAAAACGTGAAGACGTTTCCCCCGACCCCGCAGCCGTAGCAATGAAAAATCTGTTTGGTGGGATTCACGGTAAACGATGGCGTTTTTTCTTTGTGGAAGGGGCATAAGCCTTTGTAATTCTGTCCGGCTTTCTCTAATTTGACGAATTCGCCGATCACTTCGACAATATCGGCTCGCTGCCGGATTTCATTGACCAATTCTTCCGGGATCATGATTTTTTCCGAAACGTCGCGTAATAGAGGGTTTTTCCGGCGCTAAAGAAGTCCCGTTCGTATTCGGAAGAATACCGGCGCGGCATCTCGCATTCGCGACTGTTCGTGGCAAAGACTTCTTCAAGCTGAGTATTGCCGCGCAGCGCGACAAGCGCGTCAATCATGTACGCTTCCATGTCAGTCGCTAACGCGAAATTGGCGGCGGGCAGCAAGCGCTGCGCCGCGACTTCGACGAATTCCGGCGACAGCAGCCGACGTTTCGCATGTCGCTTTTTCGGCCAGGGATCGGGAAAATTGATATGCAGCCCGGCCAGCGAGTTTTCAGGAATATAACGGCCAAACAGGTGCAGCGCTTCGCCTAACAGCAGCTTGACATTCGACAGGTCTGCGCGTTGGATTTTTCGGATGCCTTTGCGGTAGTATTTCCGCGAGGTTTCAATACCGACAAAATGGCGATCTGGCTGGTCTGCGGCCATGCCGATCAGAAATCCGCATTTGCCGAAGCCGATTTCGATCTCAACCGGAGCGGCGTCGCCAAACACCCGCTGCCAGTCGAACACTGCTTCCTGATTATGGTAATTCAGTTCAATAGCGGCATCATCAAGCATAAAGCGTTAAAAAACCACGAAACACGCAAAAAACATATTTCTTTTCGTGTTTTTTGTGTGTTTCGTGGTTTGCTAAGTGAAACATGGGCGACTCGCCCTGTCTTATTTGGATTTCATTTCAAAGACGCCATCCCAATCGTCAGGCGGCGGATTCTGCTTATAGGTGCGGCATCGGTCAAGATAGAGTTGCGACGGTTTATCTGCGGCTAACCTATCGAGAGCGGCTTGAAACTCGCGCATGGCGGCGTCCCATTCTTTCTGTTTATAGAGCGTCAACCCATCGCGGAAATGCGCGTAACTCGCATCTGTTTCATCCGTCAATTCACCTTGAACGCCGATGACTTCGTAAATTTTAGACGGTTCATGTTTTCCCTTGACGCGCACGTCGTCAAGCTCGCGAACCAGAATGCTGGCGGGCAACTGGCGGAACGTGGACTCGCTGATAATAATTTCCGTGCCATATTGTTTGTTGATGCCTTCAAGCCGAGAGGCGAGATTCACGGCGTCGCCGATGGCGGTATATTCGAGGCGCTGCACCGAGCCGATATTGCCGACCACCGCATGACCGGTATTGATGCCGACGCCGATGCGGATGGGGTCTTGTCCCACGCTTAGGCGAGCCTGATTGAAGCCAAACAGCATCCGTTTCATTTCCAGTGCCGTGCGCACGGCGCGTTCCGCATGATCCGGCTGCGGCGTTGGCGCTCCGAAAATCGCCATGAGCGCGTCGCCGATAAATTTATCCACCGTGCCTTGATATTGAAAGACGGCGTCCACCATCAACGTAAAATATTCGCGCAGCATGGCGACTAAGTCTTTCGGGCGCATTCGCTCCGACAACGTCGTAAAACCGCGAATATCGGAAAAAAAGACGGTGGCTTCGCGCTCTTCTCCATCGAGGATGATGCTTTCTGGATGATCCAGAATCAATTCGACGACTTGCTTCGTGACATATCGCGTCAGAGTATCTTGCAGAAATTCGCGTTTTTTGATTTCCGTTAAGTCTGAGAAGACGGACACCACGCCATACTCCTGTCCATGTTCATCTTTTAGCAGCGAGCTATTGATGGCAAGCGGCACAGATCGTCCGTCTTTGCGGATAAAGGCGGTTTCACGATACAGATGGGTCTGGCGGGTATAAATGACGTTAATCAGCACGTCATTGAATTCATCGTTGCCCTCATATTCGAAAAACACTTCGGGATAATATTTTCCAACCGCCTCTTCAGCAGGGATACCAAGAATTCTTGACGCCGCAGCGTTAAATGTGATGATTTTCCCTTCGAAATCAAGCGCAATGACGCCATTATCCATGCTTTCGAGAATATGCTCATGCAGCATGGTCTCATTTTCAAGTTGTTGGGGCGAAACGATCACATCGTCGTTCATACGAGACTCTTTTCAAAATGCGTGTAACGCGCTGTCAATATTTGGGAGAATGTTGAAAATTTTTGTAAAACCTGCCAACTTAAAAATTTTTTCCACATTCTGTTCCATGTTGACCAACTTTAAGTCGCCGTTTCCAGCTTTCGCCCATTTGAGGGCAGAAAGGAAGACACGCAATCCGCCGCTGCTGATATAATTCACGCGAGCAAAATCCACGATAATTTTTACCGCTTGTTTTTCCTTCAACGCATTCAATTCATTTTCAATATCAGAGGCAGTTTTCGCGTCAATCCGGCCTTCGATTTCGACAATATGCACGTCGGCGTTTTGCCCTGCCTGACGAACGTTTACATCCATAATGCGTCCTCCCTTACTGCGCGACTGAGCGCTCTTTTTGGGTATCTATGGTCAAAATCAACTCATTTCTGATCCCTGGCTGATGCAAATACTCGACATGATCCATGAGTTCGCAAATAAAATAATTACCAAATCCACCAGGAGGCAATTCATAAATCGCGTTTTCATCTACATGAGGTATTTTATATCCTCTCGGATCAAATCCCATGCTATCATCAATAATAGACACCTGGGCTTTCTGCTCGTCATGTCGGCAAATAATCGTGATAATATGCTCAGGCTGCTGCTGAAACGCATGTTCAATCAGATTCGAAAGATGCTCATCAACTGAGACCTCGAAATTATTGATCAAATCCTCCGAAAGCCTTACTTCTTCCCGCATGTAATTTGCGACGAAACGACACATGACTTCCAAATTATCTAATACAGCCTCAAATGTTGCGACTCGTTCTTTCATAGAAGAAAGTCCATTTGTGATGATTGCCACTATCAATAGTATTCGTAATTATAGTAATAATAATACCGATAGTAACCGTCACGCTTAATATCAACATCATTCAACACAACGCCAATAATATTAGCGCCGACAGTCTGTAATTGATCTTTGGCTTTTTGCACGAGATCACGATTCGCCATATTGGCTTTGACGACAAATAACACGCCATCCACAATCGAGCCTAAAACGGAAGCATCCGCTAATGAACTGATCGGCGGCGAATCTAATAAGACAATATCAAACTGCTTCTGAGTGCGTTCCAAAAAATAGCGCATTTTTTGAGAACCAAGCAATTCCGATGGATTCGGCGGAATGATTCCGCTGGTAACGACCCATAAATTCGCGATTTTCGTTGGAGTATAGACCTGATCATATTCAACGGTATCGCTCAAAGCATGGGTCAGTCCCTGCGAGTTCGGCACACCGAAAATCCGATGCAAAATCGGGCGGCGCAAATCAGCATCAATAATCAACACTTTTTGCTGCGCAATCGCAAACGTCACGCCTAAATTCGCGACGGTCGTGGATTTGCCTTCCTTGGGGATGCAGCTCGTTACTAATAACGTGCGAATTGGTTTATCTACTTGCGATAACGAAATATTCGTGCGAAGCGTGCGATACGACTCCGCCGCCACAGAATGCGCGCCCTCCTCCCATATAAGCTGCAAATCCTGGGTTTGTCTTCGAGCTCGGCGTTTCGGCATATCTTAATTTCCCCCTTCTAAAGCATAATGTTTCTTTTTTGACAATGCAGCAGCAGATTTGCCTTGCATCTTCTTCTGGCTTTTTTCGTCAATTTTGGGGATTGTACCTAAGACGGGTAAATCCAAAAAATGTTCAACGTCTTCCGGATTTTTCAGCGTTTTATCAAAATATTCGAACAAAAATGCGAATCCGATGCCTAATAACCCTCCGATAATCACGCCGAACGCCGCCATTTGCTCACGTTTTAACGGCGTGGTAATATCCTTTGCAGTTCTTGCGGCTTCAAGCAGTCGGATTAAATTTTTATCGACGAGATTCTCTGTAATGCTCGTCTCTTTCAACTGCCGGAATAACATGGCGTGCAACTCTTCCGACGATGTCAATTCGCTTTTGAGTTTGGAATATTCCAGGCGCTTATTATTGGTTTCAACGGCCTCGATTTTAAATGTTTCCAACGCTTCTAACGCCGTTTGCTCTTTTGTTCGCAAGAGAGTCAAATCGGATTCTAATTTTTGAAACAAGGTATTGACCGTGGTGAGCATATTCTCGCGCAATGTTTCTAATTTCAAATCCGCTTGTTTGACTTTCGGGTGTTTGTCTTTATAGGATTGAAGCAGATTTGACCGCTCGATTTCAGCGTCAGTAATTTCCGCGCGGAGTTTTTCCAATACGGGATCGTTTAACGTGACTGCCAAATCATTGCCCAAATTTGCGCCTTGCTGCCGAATCCGCTGCAATTCCGCCATGCGAGCTTCCGCTTCGATGCGCTCTCGTTTCGCGCGATCATACATCGCCGTCAGGTCCGACAATTTGGCGGAAATGACTTCAGGCGCCATCTCAACAGCCAGAATTTTATTTTTATCTTGAAATTCTGCAAGAGCAGAATACGCATTTTCAACTTTGCCTTGTAAATCTACCAATTGCTCATTCAACCAGACAAGCGTCTTCCGTGCGGCGCTTAACTTGGTTTGAAGGTTATATTCAATATACACTTCTGCCATCGTATTCGCTAACACAACCGCATTCTTTGAGTCGGCATCCGTTGCCACAATATTGACTAAATACGTTCCAGGAACAGGAGAAATTTCAACGGCATCCCGAAAATATTGATAGCTCGCGTCTGGATTATCGGGACTCAAATGAAACTGCGTCACGTCTAATTCTTTGACAAGACGCTCAAGCATTTCGCGACTTTTTAAAATATGGATTTCCGTTCGCTGGTCAACTCCTTCGTCAAAATTTTGATAATACGGCAACTGCCCACCCTGGATATTGGTCAATGCCGGGCGATCCGGCTTCACCAGCAATGTTGCCGTCGCCTCAAATTTCGAAATGGGGGCGGGCTTTCGATATGCCCCGATGACAACAACGGCTACCACGACCACAAATGTTGTCACAATAATCCACATTCGCCGGCGCAGAACCAAAAAGTAATCCATTAAATGCACTTCTTTTTGTTTCATAATCATGAAAACCTCTTGAAAAGAAAAAGTAGAGATAGATTCCGCACCCATCTCTACTTTTCTTTAATAATATTCCCTCATGATGTTTTAGAAGAAACTCTCAGGAACAATAATCATATCTCCACCAACAATGGGGATATTCTTATCCATTTCTCCTTTTTCCATCACATCTTTCATCTTGACCTGAATGGTTTTCGTTTTTCCGCCCTGATCCCGAACAACTTTTGTGCCGTTCCTTGAGGCAAATTCCGTAAATCCGCCAGCACGCAAAATGGCGTCAAGCACCGTATCATTTTCCTGATAGTTATAAATTCCTGGCTTTGCGACACTTCCGACGACATAAATCTGGTTAGGGCCTAACGAAGGCTTGCCTGTCGCCGCAGCCCCTTTTTCAGCAATCATAATCACATCGCCATCTTGCAATTGAACATTCTGCGTTTGATCTCCTTGCTGGAACAATTTCCCCAAATCAACAATGATGGGGGAAATCGCATCAGCGCCCTGCGAATTCAACACATCTCCTTTCGGCAGTCGCAAAATTTTTGCTTCTGCCGTAAAAGAAGAGGGGCCTCCCGCATTCAGCAACGTTCCTAATATCCGTTGGTCGCCTCCTAACTCATGATACCCTGGCTGTTTGACCAATCCCATGATATACACTTTTTTACTGCGCGGTTTAATCACTTCGACTACGACTTCCGGGGCAACAAAAAAATCTCGTTCTAACAACGACGTAATTTGTGCATCCAGTTGCTCAGTCGTTAAGCCGTCCACTCGCAAATCTCCTAACAACGAATACGTGATAAAGCCATCAGAAGAAACGGTGACTGTCGCATCCCAGTTTTCTTCGTTCAACACTTTGATTTCCAGCACATCATCCGGGCCGAGAATATATTCGGACTGTCCAGCATCGGCTTGCATTTGTGTGAGTTGTGCAATCATTTGCGCGGGATTCTCTTCAGTCGTCGTCTCAATCTCGCTATCCGCAGCTTGACTCAATGCTTGACTTGTTCCTTCGGTTTCTACGGTCTCCGCCGGTTTCTTTTCTGTCACTGCCACAGGTTGCGGACGTGGCTGCTGCACCGCAACAGTCTGCGATGATTCCATCATGGCTAACTGAGCCGCATCTCCAAGCACTTTGCGTAATCTTGCCACTTCACGCTCTTTTGCCTGAAGTTGTTGCTGTGTCGCTGTCAAGCTCGCGACGTCCCCCTTCAGTGCTTCGATTTCTGTGAGCATGGCTTCATTTTGAGTACGCAGTTCGTCGCGCTCTTTCACTAATGAATCCACTTCTTTTCGTAAGGATTCAACTTGATCTTTCGCTCCAGCTAACGTGACATTTTCTTGTTGAAGGGCAGAAATTTTCGAGAGAACTTTATCAGAACGACTTTTAAGATCAGCGCTATTCGCGCTTGTTGCGCTGCTGGAAACCCCTTCAAGCTCATCTAAAAGCTGCTGTAATTCGTTACGCATTGCCTGCTCGTTCTGAGCCACCAGAGACGCTTGAGAGTTGGTCTGAATTCCCTCTTGTTCAAGTTCGACGATCCGCATATTCGCTTCTTTGATTTTTCGTTCCAACACTTGAATCATCGAATCTTTGACTGCAATTTTCTGTTCAGCTTCTAATAATTCCTGTTTCATTTTTTCCCGATCTTGAAGCACTTCCGAGAGTTTCTCGCTGAACCATTGCAGTTGAGCAGGCATATCTTCTGATGATGGCGTCTCTTTATTCGAAGACATCTCTTTTGAATGTGGCGTTGTCTCAGCAGGTTGCAGATCAACCGTAATTTCTTTTGCATTTTGCGCAGAGGTCGAAGCCTTTTCTGCGGTTTTAACGGTGGCTGGCGTAATGACCGCAACATTGTTCCCTTTTTTCACGCCCGCCTGTGAAGCAATTTGCCAGATATCAATAAAAATTCGCTGAGGGTCTCCGGCTTTTGACGGCGTATAAGCCACTTCAGGGTTGACCAGTTCAATCATCGCTTTCACACTGTTCCCGGTTTGCTTTGCCACCATCCCTTTAACAACAGGGTCTTCAGCCGTCACTGGAGTCATCGAAGAGGCCATCTGCGCATTGAACACATTGACAATCAGTTGATTTCCTTCGCGCGACGTCGAAAAGGACGCTTCCCGATCTAATGTTAACGTGACTCTCGTGACTCCAGGCTTATCTTTGACGGGAGATTGCGTCATTCCCGTCACCATTGCAATTGATGATTTCTGAGAATCGCTGGCCTGAACTTGCTGCGTCGAAGACATGTTCTCAATTGAGACTTCGCTCTCAGTCGCAGGATTCCCACATCCTGACATCATAAGCACTCCAACCATCATCCACCCGTAGAACTTCATGATTTTCATGTGCGTCACCTTCCTCGTCTATAAAGGACTCTCCCGGTTAACTAAAAGATTACACGACCGCTTGCAAGGAATTTGTTCTTGGTATATTCATCTGTGGGAGTATCCGAAGATTGATCCGTATAATAATACATCCCGCGCAACAAGACATATCGAGCGACCTTGTATTCCAATCCGCCAGAGAAGGTGTGAGTGGTGTCTTCAGCATCATTTCGGTCCTCCAAAAATTCATAGGAAAAATATTGATGTTGACCATAAGAATAGCCTGCCAGCAGCCGCATATTCTTAACGACTTCAAACTCGCCATTCACGCCCAGGGTAAGAATATCGCCGCTATCGTCGTATAAATCGCGATCTTCTTGCATATAATCAGCGGACAATGTCACGATATATCCCTCGGCGATTTTAAAGGCAATTCGTCCAAACACATCTCCTGCCAACAACGTATCGCCGAAATCATTTTCGTCAAAGTATTGCCGATAACCGATATTCATAAGCGGCGAGAACGTCATCTGATCAAATTTGCCTGTTACGCTCAGTTCGCCAACCACGCCATTCTGATCATCTTGTTCCAGGCCATCAACGTCGTCATACGATGTCCACGCATATCCGACGCGAAGATTGGAATGAACCCGAGGCGTTAATTTCGCTTCAACGCCGCCCTCCACGCTCTGCCTCCCAAAATTCGCGCTCTGCAATTCTCCGGGGTTTTCCTCTCTGGAGGCAAATTCATACGCATACGACAACACTCCGGTCAATTTTGAGCTAAACGCATGCTTCATATCAACCGTTCCCGTATGAGTTTGTTGGTCTTGCGTCAGGTCATCACTGCTCGTATATTGATCTGACACCGTCCAAACATCGATATCCTCGTCGCCATAATCCGAGCGATCATAAGAATATCCAAGGATGAACGCTGTTCTCGGCTTGGAAATGACATTATATGTCACCCCCGCCGTAAACTCGTTTTTCCATGTTTCATTACCCACAAACATTGGTTCATCTTCATCAATCGGAATAAATGAAAAGACATCGTTCACATTAAACTTGACGCGATCTTTGAAAAAACCTTCTTCATATTCGGAACCTAATGACAGATCGAAATCCACATTATTCTGCGTATCGTCTAACTCAGTATTCTCACTATACTTTAAATAGACAAACTCATACGTCGCTCCAAGATCGAAATTCAACAGGCTCTCTTCCATATGAATATCTGCCTTGATGCCTGCCCGCGTGTCTAAATAGGAATCTTCCCGCTTTTCACCATTTTCAGGAAGCGGCGCGTCTTCGGAAAGGTTGTAGATGTTATCGTCATACCCTCCACTGATTTCGACGTATGGTTCGAGCGTCACAAATTCTGAGATATTGACCGCCCATGCTGAGGATGCGCCCACGCATCCCAGAAACATGACAACCACCACATGAATCAAAAGCCTTGTTCGACTCTTCGCTTTCATGGTGAACTCTCCCTTTGAATAAATGTTTTTCCTCAGAATAGCCTGCGAGGTTTCCCAGAATATTCTGAAAATTTTTTATCAAGCCCAATATCACAATTGACCCAAGAAGTACCATGTGTCTCAATGCTTGTCAAGAGAAAATTATAATGAACAGATGAAAACCTTCTTCCACGTCCTCCTTTTTTACCGAAATCAAAAAACACGTGTTGAAGAACCACTTTATTTTCAAGGTCACACCTGAATAACGCGCCCTTCAAAAATTGTCAAAAACTTTTCGCCGTTTTCTTCTCATCACGATTCGACAGGCACAATTTTTCAATGCCATCTTTTCCGACATTTTTTCTCTCCGCCTCCAAAAACAACTTGACGGAGTCTCGCAGGAACGATATACTTTATGGATTCGCTGAAATATTATGGGGCGGATTAAACGCAGCCATATTCAGCCTGTCAAACGTAATAAGAAGGGAACACGGCGTGCGCCGCTTTTTTTATACGCTCGAAATTGTCAACCTGAAGGGATGAAAATGGAAACAAACCTATGTCCGTAAAAACTCTGGGAAAAAAATTTACGCTCACCAACGCCAACCTCAGCATTAACGCGCAAATATTGGACGTGTTGCGCTCAAAATCCCATGCCTATATTTCAGGCGAAGAATTAAGCCGCGAACTCAATATGTCGCGCACAGCGGTCTGGAAGCATGTCAATTCCCTGCGAGACTTAGGGTATCGCGTGGAGGCGATTACATCCGTCGGCTACAAATTGCTCTCTTCCCCGTCCTTATTGCTGCCGTTAGAAATCAAAAACGGCCTCAACACCCACATTATCGGGCAGGATATTCACTGGGAATACGAAGTGAATTCAACAAACACAGTCGCCCTGAAATTAGCGGAAGAGGGCGCGCCGGAAGGTACGGTTATCGTCAGCGAAGCGCAGCGTCAGGGACGCGGACGATTGGGGCGGACATGGCTCTCGCAGCCCGAAAACGGCATCTATCTTTCCGTGATTCTTCGCCCGAATTTCGTGCCGATGAAAGCCCCCATGCTGACATTTATCGCAGCCATCGCTGTGGTCGAAGCGTTAGAAAAACTTTTTCATCTGAACGCGCAGATCAAATGGCCGAACGATGTGATGATTCGAGGAAAAAAAGTCGCGGGCATTCTGACGGAACTCCGCGCCGAAATGGAAGGCATTCATTATATCATCGTCGGCATCGGCATCAACGTCAATATGACTCGTTTTCCCAAAGAGTTTCAGGATCGAGTGACCTCATTACATTTGGAATTAAAAGAAAAGGTCGGGCGCGTCAAAATCGTGCAAGCGCTGTTAGAAGCCTTAGAACGTTGGTATGCCGTCGCGTTAAGCGATCATCCAGAGTTGACGTTCGAACGGTGGAGCGAACTTTCGTGTACCTTAGGCCACCGCGTCGAAGTCAATCTTGGCGACGAAATCGTGCGCGGCGTCGCGACCCACCTTGGCGCGTCAGGGTCATTATTTATCGAACTCGATTCCGGCCAGAAGCGCGAAATTCTCGCCGGAGACGTCACAATGGTCGAGCGCGTCTGATATGGAAACCGCGTCGTATTGGGAGCAAATCGAGCAGTACTTCGCTGCCAAACGCGGCAGCGCGCTGATTCTTTCGCCGAAAGATTGGCCGCTGGTGTCGGCATGGGAGGAACGCGGCGTTCCGCTGGAAATCGTGTTTGAGGGGATTGATCTCGCCTATCAGCGCTATCAGGACAAATGCGCCGCCGGGCAGCGCCAGGCGCATTGGACGCTGACTTCATGCCAGCATGATGTCGAGCGCGCCTGGAATGCATGGCGCGACCAGCATCCTGAAATGGAAAGACCTGATGAACAAGATGCGCTGGAAAGTGAGCGGCGAAAAATCAGCAGCAAATTGCACAGCCTGGCGGCACGTTTGCAAACGCATGCCGCTGATGGGCATTACGCCTGCATCCGCGAGGCCATTCTCAGCACAGTGCGCACGCTCAACGATCTTCAGCAACCTCTTGAACACGCAAACGATGATGACGCAATAGCCAACCTCAAGACAGCGATCCGACAGGCTGAACAGACGCTCGCGACGCACCTTGAATATGCCATCCCTGATGCGGTTCGCGCCAACCTTTTGGCAAAAGCCGAAGCTCGCTTAGCGTCGCATAAATCTCAAATGAGCGAGCATATCTATCAGGAAACCCTGAATTTAGCCTTTCTTCAGGAACTTCACCGTCTATATCCGTTTCCACCGTTTTTATAGAGCCATCACCCCAGCATCTCTTTCGAAAATTTCGGAAGCGTGAAGGTAAAGGTTGAACCTTTTCCTTCCTGACTTTCGACCCAAATCCGGCCACCATTCCGTTCCACGAATTCCTTGCACAGAATCAGCCCCAATCCCGTGCCGCGCTCATTCGCCGTGCCGGTTCGCCGATATTGTTCCTCAATCCGAAACAGTTTGGGAAGATATTTTTCACCAATCCCGATCCCGTTATCAGTAATCGCCACTCGAATATGGCGCTCCTCTTCAGCCGCCGTGACCCGAATCGTCCCGCCTTCGCTGGTAAACTTGATGGCATTCGACAGCAGGTTGCGCAGCACGGTGTCAATCATTTTATAATCCACATACACCGCCGCGGACGCGGTAATCGCGTTCGTGAGCGTCATCTTCTTCGAGAAGGCATTCGCCGAGAGCAAGGCAATATTGCGATCGACAAATTCTTGAATATTGATCGGCTGCGGTTGATAATCAATCGAACCGCGTTGAATGCGCGACCAGGTCAACAGATTTTCCAGCAATTCGAACAGATTTTTCGCGGCGTCTCGCTGAAGGGAAATCATGCGGCGCAAATCGTCCTGATTATATGTGTCAAGATTCTCAATGATAATTTGCGGCAATTCGCGCAACGCGCTGATCGGATTGCGGAGATCATGGGCAATAATCGAGAAAAAGAGGTCTTTATCGGCATTCAACGCCTTCAATTGCGTATTCTTTTCGTCCAACTCCGCATTTTTGGAGGCCAGTTCATCGTTTTTCTTCGCGAGAATATCGGCATACTCTTCCAGATCATGATTTTTTTGCTGCAATTCTTGTTGAAGTTTCCGAATGGTTACATGCGCTTTCAGCCGCGCTAACACCTCTTCGTGTTGAAATGGCTTGGTGATATAATCCACGCCGCCCACCGCAAACCCGCGGACTTTATCCACCGTGTCGGTCAGCGCCGTCATGAAAATGACTGGAATATCGCGTGTTTCACTGTTGGCTTTCAAACGCAGACACGTTTCAAAACCATCAATGCCCGGCATCATCACATCTAATAAAATCACGTCAGGATGAATGTGTTGCAGTTGTTGAAGCGCCTGTTCGCCATTTGCGACAATCAAGACTTTATACGAGAGTTCATTCAAGTAATCGAGTAAAATATTCAAATTCGTGACATTGTCATCAACAACTAAAATCGTGCTTTTCTCTGTGGTGACCATACGGAAATGACATGAAGAATTCTGAGGAATGCCAACGCTCGCTTTCGCCGTCAAAACAAACGCTGACACTCCTGAGCATTCACGTTCCAGAGTGAATCAGTTCATTGCTGAGAGGCAGCGTAAACGAAAATGTCGAGCCGTGATTCAGTTCGCTTTTGACCTGGATGGTTCCGCCATGCCGCTCGACGAATTCTTTGCAGAGAATCAAGCCTAACCCCGTTCCTTTTTCATGCGCTGTTCCGGCGCGATGATATTTTCTGTCGATATCGAACAATTTCGGCAGAACATCGGATTCGATGCCGATTCCGGTATCGGTGATCGCAATGGTGACGGCATGCTGGGCGTGTTTCATGGAAATGGTGATGTTTCCGCCTGCGGGGGTAAACTTGATCGCATTTGAGACAAGATTGCGCACAATCGTTTCCACCATATTCATGTCAGCCAGCACAAGCGCCTCCCCTGGAAGATCACTCGTCAACGTAATCTGTTTCTGATGCGCCGTCGGTTTCAAGACCTCAATCGTATAACGGCAGAGATGACCGATGTTCAGCGTTTGAGGCCTGAATTCAATCGTGCCTTGCTGAATTCGCGCCCAGGTCAGCAGATTTTCCAGCAGTTTGGTCAAATTTTCAGTGGCGGCGTATTCCAGGTCTAATAATTTTTTGATTTGATCGAATTCTTGACGTTCGAGCAACTCTTTATTCGCTTTCACCAATTCATGAATGGAATGCAGCGGACCGCGCAAATCATGGGCAATGATGGAAAAAAATTTATTTTTTGCGGCATTTTCGATTTCAAGCTGCCGCCGCTGCTGACGAAGCAGCAAATGCGTATGCACGCGCGCCAGCACTTCTTCATGTCGCAGCGGTTTGGTAATATAATCCACGCCGCCGACCTGGAATCCTTGGATTTTATCATTCACGTCCGACAGGGCAGTAATAAAAATCACGGGAATCTCCCTTGTGGCGTCATTGGCTTTGAGACGCAGGCAGGTTTCGAACCCGTCAATTCCAGGCGGCATCATCACATCCAACAGAATCAAATCCGGCAGAAATCGCTCGGTGATATGAATGGCTTCTTCTCCGCTTTGCGCGACCAACATGCGCAATTGCGCGTCATGCAGATAGGCTAACAGCACATCAAGGTTGTCTGGTTTATCATCGACCAACAAAATCGTACTTTGCGGGGTTTTCATGGAATTCATGAACATGCTCCTTCACCAGGCCGCAATAACATCTCATATCGTGAGCCCCCGATTGTGGTCTGGGCATTGCGGAATCCGCCCTGTCCTTCAACCGCTTCAGCCCCCGGAATCGAACGCCTCCGACTTCTACGATCAACAGAGAACGACAAATAATACTTGACATTTCAACAACAATTATTCAAGGTTTGTTTATCATGCTTCCGTCTCATTGTATGTGTGGCCTATCGAAAAAGTCAAGTCACTTTTTTTTCTTACTTATGCGAGCGGATATTTTTTTATGAATGACGTTTTAACAGCCTATCCCGTTTTTCCGGTTCTCGTGGTTGACGATGATCCTTATTCGCTTCAGATTTGCGAAATGCAGTTGCAGCGCAAAGGGATCTCGCATGTGCGCACCTTTCAGGACGGCACGTCGTTTTTATTATTTCTTTCCACGCATGACGCCGCCGCCGTCGTGTTAGACCTCAACATGCCGGAAATCTCGGGCGAAGAAGTTTTAGCGTCGGTGATTCGCGATTATCCGACGATTCCGGTCATTATCAGCACCGCCGTCGATGACGTGGAAACCGCCGTGCGTTGCATGAAAGCCGGAGCGTTTGACTATGTCGTCAAACCGGTCTCGCAAGATCGTTTGATTACAACCGTCACGCGAGCCATCGAATTTCAGGAACTTCGCCGGGAAAATGCGTCCTTGAAAGAGCGGGTGCTTGATAACCAGATCAAACACCCGGAAGCGTTCGCAGAAATTATCACGAACAATCCCCAGATGCACGCCATTTTCAAATATATCGAATCCGTGGCGACCACGTCGCAGCCAGTGCTGATCACTGGCGAAACCGGCGTAGGCAAGGAACGCATCGCGCAAGTGATTCATCAACTCAGCGGACGCAAAGGGGGAATGGTGGCAGTCAACGCCGCCGGGCTCGACGAAACCACATTTTCCGATACCTTGTTCGGCCATAAACGCGGCGCATTCACTGGCGCGGAACGCGCTCGCGACGGCTTAATCGAGAAAGCGTCGAACGGCACGTTATTTTTAGATGAAATCGGCGATCTCTCGCCGTCGTCGCAAGTCAAGCTTCTACGGCTGCTTCAGGAACATGAATACTATCCGTTAGGCTCAGACGTGCCGCAGATGACAAACGCCCGCGTCATCGTCGCCACCAATTGCGATCTCCGGGAACTGCAAGAACACGGCGTGTTTCGCGCCGATCTCTACTATCGGCTGCTGCTGCATCATATTCACTTGCCGCCGCTCCGCGAACGATTAGATGATCTGCCGCTGTTAGTCGATTATTTTTTGAATCTCGCGTCAGAAGAATTGCAGAAAGCCCGCCCAACGCCGCCGCCGGAATTGCTCACGCTGTTGTCAGTCTATGATTTTCCGGGCAATATTCGCGAATTGCAGGCGATGATTTTTGATGCCGTCAGCCAGCATCAAGGCGGCGTATTGTCGCTCTGCACGTTCAAGCAACTGATTCAGCCGGATTCATTTGGAAAAACGCGGCGATCCAAAAAGACCTCGGAAACGCTGGAAAACCTGTACGCCTCGCTCAGCCGCCTCCCCAGCCTGAAAGAAGCCGAAGACATGCTGATTGAGGAAGCGCTGAAACGCACTGGCGGCAATCGCACGATGACAGCGACGTTGTTGGGCGTCACGCGCCAGACATTGCACCGCCGCATTAATATATTGAAAGGAGAGGCGTAATTCAAGTAAAAAGAAATTACA
>CAZMEO010000032.1:16504-19971 GCA_964565315.1 uncultured Candidatus Moduliflexus sp.
ATTGAAAGGAGAGGCGTAATTCAAGTAAAAAGAAATTACAGATGTTCGTTTTTTTTCTTGACAAAAACATTCGGGTTTTTTTATAGACTATATCGTCAAACAAATGACACACGGGCCGCTAGCTCACTTGGTTAGAGCATCTGCCTTTTAAGCAGAGGGTACTTGGTTCGAGTCCAAGGCGGCTCATCAACAAGGCGAAAACAATTCATCATGTTTTCGCCTTTTTCTTTTTCAGCATCGCGCTGCTTCATGCCACCTGAAAAACTTGTTTTTCCCAACGTTTTCAAGTTGACAAGACCTCCCCATTCGTACAAAATATCATGCTGATGATGTCGTGTTGTCCTGCCCCCTTGCGAAGGCCACGAACCTTCACAAGGGGGCGATGCGTTACAGAGGACGGAGAGCATTCATGAATATCCGTGATTTTATCCATGCCAAAACCGGTGGGCGTTATGAACAAATTACCGAGATGGCGCAGGAAGAGGGCGGGTTCGGGCGCTTATACAAGGCGCTTGACTCCGAGCGCCAGAATCGCGAAGTCTGCATCAAGGTCATCAAGCCGCATCTGAGCAAAGAGCTTCAGGTCAAGCTCTGGCATGAAGAAGTGCAGGCGTTGGAATTATATCGCAACCGCACCGGCATCGTGCATCTTGTTGATAAGCAATACGCATTTACCGACGACGATCCGTACTGGTTTTTGGTGATGGAATACGTCCACGGCAAGCGGCTCGGCGCCAGCAAATATCGGATTGATCTTGAATTGGAAGAAGAACAGGCGATTCGCCTGATCTTTCAACTCTGCTCGGTCATTTACAGCATTCACCAGCGCGGCAAATATCATCAGGATATTTTCCCGGATAATATCAAAATTCAAGGCGAAGACGTGATTTTGTTAGACCTCGGCGGCATGCGCGAAGCTGAGCGCCGCTCCGGGACGATTATTTTCGGCGGCGAAATGTATTCCCCGCCGGAGGTCTCGCCGACGCGCCTGCGCATGAAACGCTTTCGCGCCCTGCGCAAGCAGAAAATGGGGAGTTTCGAATCTGCCGATATTTTTTCGATTGGCGCGCTCTGCTACGAATTAGTGATGGGGGAATCGTTTTTTCAAAATATCGAACAATCCAATCAATTAAAAGAATACATTTACGATTATTATGTTGATCCGGAAACCGTCAAGCGCATGAAGCGGGAATATCAGGAGGCGCTCGGCGTGGCGCAGCGCCGCACGCAGCAATTTTCGCAATATTTGGACCGCCTCAACGTGGCGCCGGAGCTGCGGGATTGCCTGACGCGCACCTTAGCAGTTCACCCCCAGAAGCGCCCGACAATTGAGGAAATGCTGGAAACGTTTCTTCCTTTCATGCTGCAACGCGCCAAAGAAGCGCATGATCATCGCCAGTGGGCGCACGTGCTTCTGTGGATACGTCACGCCGAGCAGCATTTCGATGAAATCCGCATCGAAAGCACTGATCCCGACGCCGCGTTCCGGGAGAAAATGCAGCAGCACCTTGTCAAACATGCGCCGATGTACGTGCAAGCATGCCTGATCAGAGGGATGGCGCAGTTTCACCAGGAATTATTCGAGGCGGCGCAGCGGAATTTCCTCAAAACGCAAGAAATTCTCGACTTGTATCAGAATGGCTATCCCGTCGAGCAGCGGAACGCCTATCTGCTCAAAGTGACCAACAATATCGCTGCCTGTCTGTATAAACGACGCCAAACGCACGAAGCGCTCCATTTATTCGAAACCCTTTCAACCGCTCATGGAAAATTCGGTCAAACAATCAAGCATAATATTCAAATCTGCGCGGCATAACAAATCAAACAGGGGGGCTGTGTTGCCATGACAGAACTTGCGGATGCGAAAAAATTAACGTACCTCTTGCGAAGTGCGGCAGAAACGGATAGAGGCTTGCGGAAAACCTCGAACGAAGATAGTTTCTGGAATCAGGCCGAACGCTATGTTGATGCGGCCATTTTGAAACGGTTAGGAACGGTGTATGCCGTCGCCGACGGCGTCAGCGGACATGTCGGCGGCGAGGTCGCCAGCCAGATCGCGATTGACACGCTGCGTATGTATTACGTCTTGCCGCATGTGAATATTCCCCCGGAAGACCGCCTGCGAAACGTCTTTTTAGAAGCACACCGCCGGATCGAAGACCATGCGCGGGAGCATCCCGAATATCATGGCATGGGAACGACGCTGACAGCCATCGTGTTGCAGGATTCCCACCTGTATTACGCGCATGTGGGCGACAGCCGCTTGTATCTTATTCAATCGGATTCACGCGAGATTCGGCAGCTCACGAGAGATCACAGCTTAGTCAACCGCTACATCGAAGAAGGCAAACTCACGCCGGAAGAAGCGGCGGAAGAAGATGCAAATGTCCTGGATCAAGCGTTGGGATGCGTCCCGAAAATTCGCATCGACCTCGGCGAGCGCGAGGAGCTTAGGCCGGGAGATGTGCTGCTGCTCTGTTCAGACGGGTTATCCGATTTAGTCTCCGACGCCAAAATCCGCGACATCGTGTTAGGCTCTCCCAGCCTGGAAGACGCCTGTCATCGCCTGATTTTCAAGGCCAATCAGCAGGGTGGGCGCGATAATATCACGGTCGTGCTGGTCGCCATAGAGAAAGGAACGCAGGAAGGAACATTATGATGGAATTGCTGTTGTTGATTGGCCTGATTCTGTTGATTGGAACAGTCGGCGGCCTCAGCGGACTGGCCTGGCATCGCCAGCGCAAGCGGTATGCCGCGCTCGCGCAATATAATCGGGGCGTGGCGCATTTGGAACGCGGCGAGTATCCCAACGCCGTCAGCGCATTTCAGGCGGCGCTTCAGCAGCAGCCGACGCTGAGCAATGCGCGGTATGGCATGGGGCTGGCGTATTTGAAGGAAAAACGGTTTTTCGACGCGATCAAGCTGCTGGAAACGGCGCTGCGAGAAAAACCGGACGATGCAATGGCGGCCTGCAATTTAGGCTGGGCCTACCTGAGCATCGGCAAATTAGAGGACGCGAAACACGTGCTGGAACAGGGCATACGCGCCAATCCGAATCTGAAAGAATTGTATTTCAACCTGAGTCGCGTCTTCAAAGACAAAGGCGACCGGGAGCAAGCCACGCTCTATTGCCGCCGCGCCCTTGAAATCGACCCGCAATACGCGCAGGCGAAAATGGAACTGGACGAGTTGGCGGAAATTCGTTATGACGCCGCGCTGAATCTTGATGCGATTCGCCAGGCATTAACCAATTTCGATACCAATGATACCGAGTTGATGATTCGGCTCTAAAAAAGGTGCAACAATGGAACGTCAGGATAAATATGAACCAATTGTCGTCAATCTTTCCAAAACAGAAGACATTCGTCCTTCGCGCAACTATTTTGTCGCGTTCATTGCGTCGCTGGTTCTGCTCGCCGTTGTCGGCGGATTTGCCGCCTTTTATATTCGGCAGCATCCCTGGAAAA
>CAZMEO010000033.1:0-19581 GCA_964565315.1 uncultured Candidatus Moduliflexus sp.
TCTGGCAGCGACGGCCTCCTGTTTAGACGCCGTTCCGTGATCTGTCAAGATTTTTTACAAACGATTATCAGCGGAACTTCGCGAATCCTCTAAGGAAAGCAGCCTTTCTTTTCATATATATTCGATAGGGTGTCGAAAAAATTTACACATTGAAAATTGTTCATAACATCTTATTTTATAATGACTTCATGAAAATATTTTATAGAATGATCAACATGGGTGTCGGAAGTATTTACACGTATTGACACGATTCTCACGTCATACCGTGCTTTGAATCAATGTTTGTTAAGCAACGATGCCCGCCTTTCCCTGTCAATTCAGCAAAATATATTTATTGGCACAATACTTGCTTTAAATAAAAAGTGTCATCAATCTTTCACAAAGGATGGTTTTAATAATACAAATGTTGAAAAAGCCAAACTCGTCGTGAGGCGAGGACGGAAAGCCGCGGGTCTTCAGGAGGAAGACAGCCGGGTTGCCACCATGCAAATGGAGGCACTCTCATGAAAAAGTTACTGAGCATTATCGCATTAGTCATGTTGGCAATGGTTTTTGCCGCGAGCGAGGCGTCTGCCTACTCTTTTGGTTTTGAGGGAGCGTTTCAATTTACCCCACAAACTGATGGTACCACTGTGTTAGACTTCAACCAGGCTCAGAGTACCCCTCAAGATACGTCTGGCATTGAGCATGCAGTCCCTGGTTTTGATAGCGTACTTAATGATGGTTCGTATGTTATCTTATCTCCATTTACGTTGAATCCGACGCCGGTGTTTGTGAGTAGCGTCCCTGGAGTGGGTGACATCAACTCTTATAGCTTCTTGGACAATCCTTACACAAAGGGTTTTCAGGTGTACAATGCAACGGGAACGCTGCTAATGGAGGCCGATATTACGTTAGACAAATTGTATACTTTGCAAACAGGCGGAGTTATTAACTTGGAACTTGCGATGAATTTGAGGAATGTCGTTTATTCTAACTCCGGCAAGGATTCGTCTATTTTGGCTGCGTTTGTTGATGGCGGAGCGGTAAACTTTACCTTACAGGCGACCCAAAATATTGATAGTTTGATTCAAAATGGCGGGTCGGGAACGTATTCTGCAACGACAGCCCCAATCCCCGAGCCGTCAACCGTGTTGCTGCTCGGCGGCGGGCTCTTAGGGATGGTGGCCTTTGGCCGCAAATACATGAAGAAGTAACGCCTTCACCGTTTCCGGTCGCAACAAAAACGCCCTGTTTCGTAAGAAACAGGGCGTTTTTGTTGCAAGCGATGTTAACTTCGTTTTTCATTAGCGACTCTCAACGCTGAACGAATTCAGGCCAAAATGCGCGTAATAATCGGCTGATTTTTCGCCTGCTTTTTGAAATAGTTATTGTAATAATGCACGAACAGGAAAGACAGCCCAAGACAGCCGAATCCGCCGATTATTTCGAAGAGATTTTCCACGCCGACGCGTTGGCCGATAGTCCAGCCGCTCAGCATCCCGATAATCAGGCCGCAGAGCGGAATGACATAGACGACGAACGACGCCTTTAACGCGCTGTCAAGGGGAATGGTCACTTCCACCTGCTGATTGACGCTGACGCCAATCGGATCATTGGCCTCGACGATGACCTCGCCGGTTTCGATATTGCACGCGCATCCAGCGTGGCATTGAGCGCAGGCGCTCTTTTTTTCAATTTCAATCACGGCGATGCCATGCTCAACTTTCACGACTCGCCCGGTTTCTGTAATCATAAACATTCCTCTACGCCGAATATTAATTTTTAGAGGTTTCCAGGAACGTCAAATCGTGATTTGACACGCGAAATCAAGATTTCGCATTCCTGAACGCGCTTATGCGCCAAAGCGTTTCGCGATATAGACAATATCAGTCGTGACGCTTCCATCTGGTTCATGGTAATCTAAGGCAAACTCTTGCGCGATGCTCATCCGATTTTTCGTCAGCATGTTTTTGACGGTCTCTCTATCATGATAAAAAACCAGAAATTCATTGTCGCCGCCAAATGATGTTTTTTCAAGGCGGGAATGGTTGCCGTGCATAAAACTCACATACAGATATTTTTCATTCTTTACCAATTCGCAGGCATTCATCAGGCAGCGTTCCATCTGCTCATCATCCAAAAATGGAATTCCAAAACCAAGGATAACCGCATCGTATGTTCTTTGATCGTGGTAATCAATAATCGAATGCTGCGCGAATTCGCCGTCAGGAATCGCCTTCTTGGCGATTTCCAGCATTTCATGCGATAAATCAACGCCAACGATCTTTGCCTCGATTCTTTCGCGGATATACTGGCTGATTTGCGCTGGCCCGCATGCTAAATCCAGGATGTCGCTCTTCGCTGGAAGACATTGAATCAAATAATCATACGTGTGGTGATAATTTTTTAACGTTGCGATTGAGTTAGCAAATGTTCCCGCCGATTTGTTATATGATTCAATGGTTTGCTGCTGAAGTTCGTTCATCTTGTGACATAAAACCTCACAGAGCCGAAGACCTGTGAGGTTTTATTCAGAGTAATGGGATAATATTTAGATAATCCGGATAGTTTTCGTCGGGCATTTCTGCGCGACGATTTCGGAGGGGGGACAAAGATCATAGTTAATAATCGGTAGATTGCCGCCCATGACAATCCCATGCTCCACCGGGCTGTTTTTCGCGCATAAGCCGCAGCCGATACAACCGACACTGCATACTTTTTTCACCGTCGCGCCTTTATCCTGCGATTTGCAAAAGACAAACATCCGATGCGATTCGGCATGGAGTTCAATCAGCTTGCGCGGACATGCCTCCACACATTTGCCGCAAGCCGTGCATTTCTCGCGATCTACGACAGGAAGGCCGTTGTCATTGATTGTCATCGCATCGAACACGCAGGCGGTCACACAATCGCCGAAACCGAGACAGCCATACTGGCATTGTTTTCCGCCGCCCGCCACTAACATCGCGGCGCGGCAGCCCTCCACGCCGTAATATGTCGCGCTCTGCGCCGCTTCTTTATGTCCGCCATTACACAAGACCACCGCGACGCGGCGTTCTTTCTTTTCAACGGTCACGCCCATCACTGTGGCAATCTGCTCGGCAACAACATGACCGCCGGGAGCGCAGCCGTTCAACGGCGCATCGCCAGCCACAATATGCTCGGCAAACGCATGACAGCCGGGAAAGCCGCATCCGCCGCAATTGACGCCAGGCAACGCGGCGAACACTTTTTCGACGCGCGGGTCTTCTTCCACCGCTAATTTTTTATTGGCGATAGCCAGCAACGCGGCAAACGCGAGACACAATCCTCCCAAACTGAGAATCGAACCGAATAACACGCCCATGTCAAATAATCCCGGCAAAACCCATGAACGACAGCGCTAACAGCCCGGCTGTGATCAGCGTAATGCCTGCTCCTCGTAATGGTGCGGGAACGTCGGCGAGTTCCAATTCTTCCCGAATGCCCGCCATAATCACTAACGCGACGGTAAAACCGACACCTGCCCCCACGCCGAACACCAAATTTTGAATCAGGGAATATTCCCGCAGCACGCCCAACAACGCCAGACCAAGAATTGCGCAGTTCGTCGTAATCAGCGGTAGATAAATCCCTAACGCCTGATACAGCGCCGGCGCGGCCTTTTTAATGAACATTTCCACCAATTGCACCAATGAGGCAATTACGAGGATAAACGCCGCATATTCCAAAAATGGCATGTTCAGGCCGATCAGAATGAAATGGTTAATCATCCACGTACTGACGGCGGTCAAGGACATGACGAACGTCACTGCCATCCCCATGCCGACGGCAGAATCAATTTTATTCGAGACGCCGATAAAAGGGCAAATTCCCAAAAAATATGACAAGATAAAATTATTCACCAATGAGGCTGAAATAAAAATGATGATCAAATCTTTCATACTTTGTGCGCCTCCTTACCGCTGCTTTTTGCTGACGATATAGTTGATAATGCCTAACCCGATACCCAACGACAAAAATGCGCCTGCCGGAAGAATCATGACAACCCAGGGGCTGTACCAGTCGCCAAGCACACGCATCCCAAAAAACGTGCCGGAGCCTAAAAGCTCGCGCACAAAACCGAGCGTGCAGACCGTCGCCGTGAAACCAAGCCCCATCACGACGGCGTCAATCAGCGACGGAATCAGCGGATTTTTCGAGGCGAACGCTTCGCAGCGTCCAAGAATGATGCAGTTGACGACGATCAGCGGCACGAATGGGCCAAGCTGGGCGCTGATGGGCGGAAACGTCGCTTTTAAAAATTGATCGGCGACCGTGACGAATGTCGCGATAATTACGGTAAATGCGGCAATTCGCACCTGATTCGGCACAAGTTTTCGAATCAGCGACACAATTGCGCTGGAACAAATCAGCACGAACGAGGTCGCTAATCCAATCGCCACGCCATTGACAATCGTATTCGAGACCGCAAGCGTCGGACAGGTGCCTAAAATCTGGCGAAACACTGGATTTTCGGTCCAGACGCCGCGTCGTAATTCACTCAAAAATGTCGGTTGAGTCTGTTCTGCCATAGCTGTTCCTCCTCACGGCTCACCGGGCAAGAAGCTTTGCCAGTTCGGTCAGGCTGTTATTCAATGTATTCACAACCGCTTTCGATGAAATTGTCGCGCCGGTAATAGCTTGAATTTCTCCAGGTTTTTGCGGCGCGATATTTTTGACGTAACTGATATAGGACGCACTGCCGTAGCCTGACGCAGACGTAACGCCGTTAACGGCTAATCCCAGTCCTGAAAACTGCTGCTTGAATTTGTCTGTACTAATGTTTCCGCCGAGGCCAGGCGTTTCGACCTGTTCTAAAATGTCCATGCCGAATAAGGATTTGAATTCGGGATCAATGCCAACCATCATGCGGATCGTCCCTTGAAATCCAGGCCCTTCGGCAATAAACGCATACCCCACCAGCGCATTTTGCTCGTTTACGCCTTTATACGCTTTAAAGGTGTCTGTTCCCATCTCCTCATACGTCTTCGCGCCGGGCAAAACTTTAAAAATCGCGGCTTCCAGCGCTTTTTGCTGATTTTTCGCGATCATGCCTTTCGTCAGCATGTCCGAGGCCGCCAACACGACGCTGGATAAGACACCGATGGCGGTCATCACAACAAGCATCTGTTTTGTCACATTCATACGTGTCCCTCGTTATTTTTTCGCCAGATTCCGGCTGCCAAAGACAGACGGATGCACGTAACGGTTGATGAGCGGCGTGACCGCGTTCATGATTAAAATTGAATACATCACGCCTTCGGGTAATCCGCCGAACACGCGAATGACAACGACCAATATGCCCGCGCCGATGCCAAAAATCCAGCAGCCGATTGGCGTAACCGGCGAGGTGACCATGTCTGTCGCCATAAATAACGCGCCTAACATCAAGCCGCCCGCAAACAGGTGAAACAGCGGATCCGCGGGATAATTGCCGATGCCGCCGAGCCAGAAGATCGAGCTCAACACGGCGACCGCCCCTAAGTAACTGGCTGGGATGCGCCAGTTGATGTACCCTTTATGCAGCAGATACGCGCCGCCAATCAGAATGGCGAGAACCGAGGTTTCGCCGAGGCAGCCCCCTTCGTAGCCGAAAAACATCTTCCAATATGGAGTCATGCGGTCAACGGTCTCGAATTTCATCGTAGCGAGCGCGGTCGCGGAAGACACGGCATCCACGCCGATAGGCGGCGTCCAGGTGGTCATCGCCACCGGAAAGGTCGCCTGCAAAAAGGCGCGGCCAATCAGCGCCGGGTTAAAGATGTTATACCCTAATCCGCCGAACACCTGCTTGCCGAGCGCAATGGCAACGACTGAGCCTAATACGGCAGAGAGTGGTGAGATCGACGGCGGAAGAACCAACGCTAATAAGATGCCTGTAATAATCGCGCTGCCGTCCCTGACGGCAATCTCTTTTTTACGGACAGTTTGAAAAATATACTCGGTCGCAACACACGCCGCCACACACGTGAGAATAAGCACGAGCGCCCGCAGGCCGAAAAAGACGACGGCGCAGATCATCGCCGGAATCAGCGCGGCAATCACGGAATACATGATCTTGGGAATCGTATCCTCGGATTGTGTGTGCGGCGCGGGTGAGATAACAAAAAGTTGTTGTTCCATAACCGTTTCTGTTAAACGCCGAACCTGTCTCGTTTCCCTGCGAAAGAACGCCTTTCCGTCAACGAGACGACCGGACGCATCGTTATTTTTTGCGTGTGCGAAGCACGGCTTTCCCTAATTTAATCCATTGCACCATCGGGCGTTTTGCCGGGCAAACGTACACACAGCAGCCACATTCCATGCAATCGTTGACATGATAGGCTTCTATCGCCTCAAAGCGCTGCCGCTCGATTAACGTGCCGAGGCGCGACGGGATCAGGCGCATTGGGCAGGCGTCCACGCATTTACCGCAGCGAATGCAGGGATGCGGCTTGATTTCCTGCACGTCTTCTTCTGTCAGCACCAGAATGCCGCCAGTCGTTTTCACCACCGGCACGTCGAGCGTGGATTGCGCGATCCCCATCATCGGGCCGCCGAGCAGAATTTTTTTTGCGGATGGCGTCAGGCCGCCGCAGAATTCAATCACTTCCTTAATCGGCGTGCCGATCCGTGCCCGCACATTCTGCGGCTGCTGAATGCCTTTGCCCGTGACCGTGATAATGCGCTCCAGCACCGGCACGCCGTCGCGCACTGCTCTGGCAATGGCGACCGCGCCAGTCGCGTTGTTCACATTCACGCCGACATCCATCGGCAAGCCGCCCGGCGGCACTTGCCGGTTGACCGCCGCCTGAATCAACATTTTCTCCGCACCTTGCGGATACTTGACTTCCAGCGCAATAACGCTGATTCGCGAATCGGAGGCCACAAGTTTCGTCAGGGTGTCAACAGCAGTCATTTTATTCGCTTCCACGCCGATAAACGCCTGTTTCGCGCCGACCGCCTGCATAATCAACTGCGTGCCGTAAATCACGTCTTCCGGCTGTTCCAGCATCATGCGATGATCTGAGGTCAGATACGGCTCACATTCCGCGCCGTTAATCACCACCGTATCAATCTGCTTATCTTTGGGCGGCGTTAATTTGACGTGCGTGGGAAACCCCGCGCCGCCTAAGCCGACCATGCCGCCCTTTCTGACAGCGGCACGAATTTCTTCCGGCGTCAGTGAAGCAGGGTCTTTCGTCTCGCTGCGAGGCGGAAGCGTTTGCGCCTCTTCGCTGGCGTGAATGATGACCGCGTTGACGAATCCGCCCGATGGATGCGGGCGAGGTTCGATTTTCGCCACCACACCGGAGACGCTGGAATGTACCGGGCTGGAAATAAACGATTCTGCGTCGCCGACGATATCGCCAAGACGCACGATGTCTTTTTCCTTCACCACTGGCTTGCAAGGCGCTCCGATATGCTGCTGCAAGGGGATAATGACCTGCTGCGGCACGGGCATATCCACCGTTGCCTTGTCTTGCGTCAGTTCCTTGTAATATTTCGGGTGAATCCCATGTTGAAAGGTTTTAAATTCCATGATACCTCACTGACAGAATACGCATCCGGCGCGAATATTTCGGATACGCTCCTATCTGATGCCTGAAATAACCCCTTCTGCGGCTGAATAGCTCTACCGCGATTCGCAGAAGAACATCGCCCTTGTCTCGCTTACTTCGCGACCAACGCGAATCCCGATGAAAACATCAAATTGCCATCAATTCCGACAATCATGCCCTCGACTTCTTTTTGTGTTTCGATAAAGCGCATGCCCGCATCAACGCCCATCAGAAAAACGGACGTGGACAGGGCGTCGGCCATTTCTGCCGTCGGCGCGAGGATCGTCACGCTCTGGCATCCTTGAGCCGGTCTGCCGGTGTGCGGATCCAAAAGATGGTGATACCGCGTGCCGTCTTGCATAAAATAACGTTCGTAATCGCCGGAGGTAGCAACCGCCTTTTCCGTCACGTCAATGACGCCGAGAATCCCCTCCTGACGCGGATGCTTGATGCCGATCCGCCAGGGATTGCCGTCAATTCGCGTTCCGATGCAGCGAATGTTTCCGCCCGCATTGATCAGGGCTTTCTCAACACCGTGATCTTTCAACGTCTGCCATGCCCGGTCAATCGCGTAGCCTTTGCCGATGCCGCCTAAATCTATGGAAACCCCTGGCTGCGTGATGCTGACGCCCTGTGGGTTCGAAAGATCAAGCGCAGCGCGGTTGATGCGCGGCAACGTCTGCTGAATCTCTTCTTCGGACGGAACGCGCTCCCGCTCCGTGCCAATACCCCAGAGATCGACGAGCGCTCCGATAGCAATGTCGAACAGTCCGTCGGTCAAAACGCCGTAATCGTTGCCGCGTTGCAGCAACTCACGGACTTCCTGGCTGACGGCAACGCTTCCGACGCCTGCGTTCTTATTCAGCGCGAAAATCTGGTTGTTTTCATGATAACGACTTAACAGATGTTCGATGCGTTGAATCTCTTCATACGCCGCGGCAATGGCCTGATTAGCGCGTTGTTCATCAGAGGAGATGATTTGAATATCTACGACGGTATCTAATAAGAGACGTGATTGGCAAATTGCCTTAGGGTGAGGCTGCGCGTGCAGGGAATAATAACGTCCGATCCCCACAAAACAAAAGATCGCGAAAAGAATAAGCACAATTCGATTGGGCGTCGTTCGCATGTCTCTGAAAAAGTGTCGGGTGTTGGACGATATGTTGATCACACGCTTGAGTTACTCATCACGATCTAAAACGTTCGCAATTTTGTCAATCATTCTTTTGAATTATTTATTTGGCGACATGAGACGCCGAATTTCTGAAATAAACAGCAGAGATCATCATGCGGCGTGAGATGAAAACTCAACAAATTTCACTGCTGACGATTTATTGCTTGACAACCGCATACGATATCCGTAGCGTTTTCTTGCCGCACTCTCAAAATAATTGCTCTGTCAACCATGTAATTGTGATGTTCATGTGTTCGATTTTCCTATGAATCTCATTTTTAATAGAAGTGTCACGACCAAACTGTTTTTGCTCAACAGCGTTATTTTTCTTATCATGGGCGGGATTCTTTTCGTGGTGAACGCCTCGTTCGAGCATATTCAAACCTCGTTAAGCACAACGATTCACGAAGATATGAATCGGGTAATGCAGGACGCGCATGTCGGGAGAGAATTGAATCGCGCGTTCAATGAAATCAATACCCTGATCCGCACCATTTACGATGAAGGCGATTCTCCGCAAACCCAAGACGCTCTGCGCCGCACGCTTGATGAATTAGCGCAGGAAGAACGCGATGAACACCTGCAACGCGCCTTGCGAAAGCTTTCCTCCGAATTGCAACTTCTGCTCAATGAAAAAGCGCTCGTCCGACAGCACTTGCAGACATTACGCCAGTTAGACACCGACCTGAAAAGCCTTTTAGAGAACGTCGAGTCTCTGCTTCAAGATAAAATCACCCTTGCGCGCATGGAGACTGATAAACCTCAGGGCTATCTCACGTATTTAGCAGGCGCGATCCCGGCACTTCGCGAAATGATGCTGATGCTCACGATGCAGGTGAACAAACTCAAGCAAATTGGGCAAAGCGCGGAACCACTCGTCACGGAAGACGCTCCCGCCTCAAAGCCAGATGCCGAAACAGATGAACTCTTTCGAGCCTTTGAAGGGAAACTGCGCATTTTCCTGCAATCCGATAAAGAATTCGCTGAGAATATCAACCCATTCTTTCCGCTGCTCGCTCAGTATGAAGAACAGATCGTCTCGTTTTCCACGATGCGCCAGGAATTAGACGTTCGCATCAGCAATATGAATGCGCTTCAAGAATCGATCCTATCAATCATGCGGCTGAACGCAGACCGCGTGGCAAAGACCACCGAAACGATCCAGGCGCATATTACCAAAGTCATCGGCGATTCGAAAGGGATTATTGTTGCGCTGACCATTGTTATTTTTATGGTGCTTGGGTTCGGGTGGGTGTTTACACATGTCATGACCAGGCCGCTGCTCGAACTTTCGACGGCAGCGAAACAGTTGGCTGACGGCGACTTGAACTGTCGAATCCGCCCCTTAAAAAGCCGGGACGAAATCGGCAAACTTTCGGAAGCGTTTCAGCAATTGCTCCAATATTTTCAGGAAATGGCGCAGATCGCCACCGAGATTTCTTATGGTCATCTCGATTTAAACGTGCATCCCAGAACCGACCATGATGTCTTCGGGACGCGCTTTCGGCAGATGATCGCTTATCTTCAAGCTATCGGTAAAACTGCCGCCTATATTGCCGAGGGAGATTTGCGTCATTATACGAAATTAGAATCAGAACGCGATCAGTTAGGCAAGGCGTTTCTGCACATGCAGCACGCCCTGAGCGCCTTGATTACCGAAATTCGCGCTGGCGCAGATTATATCTCTTCCATGAGCATGCAGGTGCTCAGCACGTCAACCAAAAATACCGAAGCCCTGACCCACATCGGCAACGCGGCGCATGTCACGTCAACCGCGATGCGCGAGATGAGCTCCAGCGCTGAAGAAGTGCGCATCAGCACGGAGAATCTGCGCTCATCAGTCGAAGACACCAGCAGTTCGATCAATGAAATGATTCTATCCGTGAAACAGGTGGCGGAAAATTCACGCAAACTTTCGGTGGTCGCAACGGATACGTCACAAACGATTTCCACGATTGTCAATTCGCTTCAGACGGTTGCCAATCAGGCGGAGCAATCTGAAACAGTGGCGGAAAAAACGAGAGAAGACGCCGCAGCGGGACAGCAGGCGATTCAGCAGATGCGCTCCAAAATGACGGCGATTTCCAACGTGACCGGCCAGATTTCCGAGATTATTGGCCGTCTTGGAACGCGATCCTCAGATATCGGTACGATCCTTGACGTGATTAATGACGTGGCGGATCAAACCTCGCTATTAGCGTTAAATGCCTCGATTATCGCGGCGCAAGCCGGAGAACATGGGCGCGGATTTGCTGTGGTGGCGCAGGAAATTAAGGAACTCGCCACGCGCGTCGGCACATCCACCAAAGAAATCGCGAAGATTATCGTCGGAGTTCAGCGCGATTCTGCCGAAGCCGCCAAAGCGATTCTGCGTGGGCAGCAAGAAGTCGAAGGCGGGGTGACTGTGGCGCAGGAAGCGGCAACAGCGCTTGACGAGATTGCGGAAAGCGCCCAGAATTCATCGCAGGTCGCGGCGGAAATCGCCGTCTTAGTGCGCCAGCAAACCACCGCCAGCACCGCGGTGGCGGATTCCGTGAAAGATGTTGCCAATATGAGCACGGAAATTACGTTCGCGACTCAGGAACAGGACAAAAATTCCGCGCAATTATTGAGCACGGTTGAAAACATGCAAGACCTTGCGCTTCAGGTGTTGCGAGCCATGCAAGAACAGCAGCAGAGCACGCAGCATGTTACCGAATTTATGGATGACGTGCAGGAATTGGTCGATCAAAATATTCCCACGGTTAAGCAATTGGCCGACACCGCCGACGCGCTGACGATCCAGGCGCACAACCTGAATCATCAGGTCGAGCGCTTTATTTTGCCGGATAGATAACCTCGATTAAAACGTCAAATTCAGCCGCGCGTCAACATCAACGGCTTGACCGCCGAAGGTGTATTCGCGGTTCTCTTCGCCGAAATGCCCGGTGACGTCGAATTGCAGCATCGCATTCGAGGCAATTTCATACGAAATGCCGGGCTTCAACAGCCACGATGAGTCGGTCAGATTGGAAATCAGATCGAGATTCAACGTCAAATCGCTGACGAGGAACTTCGCAACGCTGCTGAACACCGCCAGATACCACTGCCCGTAATAGTTCGGAAGATAATAATCTCCATCCAAAAAGACCTGGCGCACGGCGTCATCTTCGAACATGTCGGTGTCGTAGCCGTTTGGATCATGATACGTTTCGACCGTGACGCTGATGCGGTCGGAATAATTGCCGTAATCAAAGGTTTTTGTCCCGCCAAACGCGAAACGCGGCGTCCATTTGTCGTCATGCGTCGTGTTCACCCATTCGCCTGCGGCGTTCTGCTCAAGATAGTCGCGATTATCTTCGGTCGCCACGCTCATTTCGCCGCGCCAACTGACGCCGAGTTTATAGGTGGCGACATCAAAACCGAAGACGGCATGATACTCGTTCTTTTGCCAGGCGGAGAGGCCGATTTCCACGTCACGCGGCAGCAGCCACTCCACTTTTGCCGCTGTCGCGATTTGGGAGAGATTGTCGGCATTGTCAAATTGCGCGAAGCCATAGACATTGACGGTTGTGCCAAACGGAACATGCGCTTTCAGGCCATACACCCCTTCCAGCCGCGCCTCCATATCCGCAAATGATTTGCGATCTTCGCTCAACAGATCGGTCGGAGTCCACAAATAGCAGCGTCCCCATTTTAACGCCTGCTTCCCGAAACGAAAATAGACTTTTTTGGCAATGTTGACATCCACAAACAGTTCTTTCAAAACAGTGTCGAAATCGTCGGGTTCTTCCGTCTCTTCGCTATTCTGCTCGTCTTCTGCCGCCGTTGGTTCGTTCAGCAGCGGCGAATAGGACAGCCAGAGATCGCCAAACGCCTTAATCCCTTTTTTCCAGCGCACGTCTAACAAAAAATCGCCTTCGACAGATGTCGAATACGGATTATCTTCAAAATCTTTGTCGCCATCGAGATAATCGCGCAGAAGCGACGCGCCAAAATTCCCGGACAATTCGCCGGAAAACGAGACTGATTCCTGATCCATAATCGTCGCTAACGAGTCATCTGCCGATTCTTCAACTGTTGAAATGTTATCGCTGGAAGAAAAAATGTCCTCTTCCGAAGAATTCAAATCTGGCGATTTCGGCGCGGCCTCCGGCTGCACTGCTTTCGGCGCGGCGTCTTCTTGAACGGGATCAGTGGAAAACAGATCATCCTCGTTAATGTCTTGTGCCGAAATCGGCTGAGCGCAGAGCATCAGCGCACAAACGACGATGTAAAAGTAGTGATATAATCGTTGTTTCATAGCATGGACGGAAGACCTCACAGGTTTTTGAAACCTGTGAGGTCTCTGTATGTTATTTGCTTAAATTTTCCAAGTAGGCTTTGGTAAAAATATCGTCGTTAATCGGTTGGAGCGTGATTCCGGAGATTTCCACCATTGATTTATTTCCTTTTTCGAACTCATCCACAATGATGAACTGCTGAGGAATGAATTTCCCTTCAACCTCGGTGTATTTGGGGAAATACGCCGATTCCATGAGCGTCCCGGAAAGCGAATACGATTCGGTTTTCATGGTGAGAAAATTATCTTTCCGCACCCAGTAGATTTGTTTCGGGTAATCCACGTCTTTGACTTTGGCTTTTACTTCAAAACGATAGACCGGAATATTGGCTTTCCCAAGCGTTTCTTCTGTTAGAATTTCCTTGCCCTGCGCGTCGTTGACCGGCTCATATAATTCGGAAAATTTTTTCGATTCCATATCGCCAGCTTTTGCGCCCGTTCCGCCGATAGATTCATTGCGGTTCATAATCTGGAACGTGCGGGTATTGCGGCGATACATCCACATATTATCGCCAACGCGCAAATAGCCATTGCCTTTATCGGTATCTGGCGCGATCATCACAATCAGATAGGAATCGTCGCTGTCGCGGCGATAATAGACCATTTCGACGACTCTCACGCCTTCGTCCGGCTTCTGCTCCGTGATTTTGACTTTCGCGGTGGCATCCACGCCAAGATTTTCCATCTCATCCATTTTTTCCATGATTTCAAAAACCGTCGGGGCGGCGAAACTCGCATTGCCCCAGATAAAACATAGCGCGATGCAAGCGACAAAACTCCAGATTCGTTTCATGATGATTCTCCTTGTTGATGAAAACGCTGTCAGATACGTTCAACGTGTCTGACAGCTATATGTGAAATTATTCAAAATGGCGCAGCGCCTCGGCCACGGGCATCTTGGCCGCACGATTCGCGGGAAAATACGAGGTAATGAACGCGATTGCCAAAATGATCCCAAGATTTTTGACCGCATCCATCACTGTGGGCAGAAAATGCACATGCTTATCCAATAAAAACATTGTCAACATGCTGTCGGAATCAATTTTCGGCAGGCTGAACGCATACATGGCCGCATACCCGACGCCCATTCCGACCAGACTGGCAAAAAACGCCAATAAGACCACTTCCAGCACGAAACTCCAGCGCACGTCGCCGCGCTGCATCCCGATGGCGCGAATCGTGCCGATTTCCCGCGTTCGTTCCCGAATCGTCATACGCAGCGTATTCACGACACCGATCAAAATGATGAAAAAGAGGACGAGGACGGCAACCCAGGTAATGATGTCTAAAACGGTTTCCATCTGAAGCACTGAGCTTGCCAGTTCATACATGGTATTCACTTCCATGACGCGCCCTTTCCAATCTCCATCTCTTAGCGCCTTATGCTTCTTCATGTAGGCTTGCTCGTCATATGTCATTTCCAGCAGCGTCCATTCTTTCAGCGTCAGCGGGAACAACGCGCTTTCTTTGGCAAGCGTGGATGGCGATTTCGGCACTGCCGGAATGCTGGTTTCGTATAACTCCTGTTCATGCACGAAGACCATATCATCTGTCATGATGTCGTTCGCCTCGAAGATGCCGCTCACGTGCAATGGACGCGGCGCAGACATGCCGTCGAATTTGGTCTCGTACATGGCGCTGACCGGGGCGCCAACAGTCACGCCGAGCGCCTGCGCCATTTTCTGGCTGATAAACGCGGCCTGCCGGTCATTCCAGAGCGTGTCGAGCTGCCCGTCGCGCACGGCGATCTGTTCGGCGAATTGTTTGCGCAGCGCCTCATCCGGTTGAGCGGCCAGAACATGCGCGGTCTGCTGCGCGCCGTTTTCCGCTTTCAGCGAGCCAATATATCCCGCTGCGCCCGGTTGCAGGGCATCATGCAGGAGTTTTGCCTGCTCGATAACGAGCGTCGGCTTTTCCAGATCATTCATGACGATTGATAACGAGGCGGTCTCCTGCGGCATGAGGCTCAAAAGCGGCTTGAGCGTTTCCTGAGAGGTAAATGCGGCGTAACTCATAAATGGATTGGTAGATCTCAAGATCGCGGCAATTGTAAACTGCGCCGCCTGCACCTGCCCGTACACCGTGGCAAACTGGACGCGAATCGTGTCATTCAAGCCGACATTGAGCTTTTCCGCCATTTTATCGTACAGGAGAATGGGATTTTCCAGCGTGGCATTATTGATATCACGATGATTTCCCTCAATCACATCTACTTCATCCGTAAACGAATCATCCATGTTGATGCCGACGACAACGAGAAATTCGGACGTGCCGTTCCCTAAAGCCCGCACGCTGTGTCTGCCAGAACCGTTCTCGGTCGAGACGCCTTCGTAAACGACCTTATCACCGGCAATGCGTTCCTGAGCGATCTGCATGAATCGTTCTTTATCGCGGATCAGCCCATACGTCCGCTTTTCAGACTTTTCTTCCATGGTGACCAGAATATGACCGGTCATCCATTTCATCAATTTGTTGAGCAATATATCTGATAAGCCATGCGCAAAGGCATTTGAGATGATCAAAATTGCCATGCCGAACGCAATGCCGATGCCTAACAAAATATTGCGCCGCTTTTGGCGGAATAAGTTGCGCACACTGATTTTCAGCAGCATGTTCATATTTTTTGAACCACGAAACACGCGAAAAACACGAAAAAAAGCCTCATGACATCAAGTTAGGGGGAACGAAACGAATTAAGACGCTGTTGTGAGGTCTATTCGTTTCGTTCTTTTATTCGATGTCGTCGTTTCATGAAATGCCTGTTAATGTTCGTGTCTTTCGCATGTTTCGCGGCATATCCTAATCGCGTGAGATCGCCTCTAACGGCGTGATTTTTCGGGCAATTAACATGGGATAGACAACCGCTAAAAGCGTCACCAGGCTTAACTGGATAATTCCTGAGATCACATTGGCGTTGGTGATGACCGGGGTAAACGTATCTCCGCCAAACAGCAGGCTGACTAACTCGTTCTTTGACACGGCAATGCCCATCGCCGACAGCATGACGCTTGTCACGATGCCGATCACGATGCCCGTGCCGCCGAAAATAAACGACAAGATAAACGTTTCAGAGAGAAACATTTTCGTGATGAACCATTTTTGCGCTCCAACGGCTCGCATCATGCCGATTTCTGAAATGCGCTCTATCGCGGCCATGCTTAATGTGTTC
Source organism: uncultured Candidatus Moduliflexus sp. (assembly GCA_964565315.1). GTDB lineage: Bacteria > Moduliflexota > Moduliflexia > Moduliflexales > Moduliflexaceae > Moduliflexus. The sequence goes on from CAZMEO010000033.1 coordinate 16,209, forward strand.
ATGATCACGATAATCGCCACGAAAAAGATCAGCATGACAAATCCGAACAATGCGCCCTGCGCAATTGAAGCAAGCTGCGACACCGAACTGATCGACTGCCTCCACGACAGCACCGTTAACTTCAACCCGGCGTCATCTACAACTTTTTGCAAGCGCGTTTTAGCCTCTTCCAGCGTCATGCCGGGCTTCACCTTGACAGCGATGATATTATACGCCCCCTGGTCAATATCGACGGGAACGTTGGAGGCATCGGATTTCTGCGTCTGCTGTTGAAGTTCTTCCAGATTATACCCTTCAGCTTGCAGCTCGACTTCCTGCACCATATCGCCTTGAGCGAACAGATCGTCCATTGAATCGGCATTCAGAACGGCTTGCTGCTGACTGCTCAATTCAACGTTATTTCCGGCGGAAATATAGCCAAATGCCTCACGGAAGGTTTCAATATCCATAAAGGTGGCTTCTTCCCACACCGTGTGCATATTTTTAAATTCGAAGATGCCTTTAATCGGCACGCGCACGTCGCTGCCGAACGAACTTGATCCCACGCCCATGATAATCAATTCATTGACGGTTTTTAATGAACCTTGTTCGTATTTTTTCTTCGCGTTCGCCAGATACTCCAACTTGATGCTCTTCCGTTGCTTTTGCGCCGCGTCATCAGCCATCAGCACCGTCTGCTCTGCGGTCATGCCTTCTGGCACGCACCAGAATCCATTATTATCGAACAATAAGTCTCGCGTATATTCGGTCAGCAGCAAGCCGCGCTCGCCATTGCGAAGGAGTTGCCCTTCCACTGCCGTCACATTGTCCAAAAACGTTCGCTGATACTCTTCAAAATTCACGCCGAACAGATAAACATCATCGCTTTGACCATCGGGATTAAGAACCATCGCCATGCCGCGCGTCATCGGAGCAAAACTCTCAATAAAATCTTGCTGTTGCAGCGCCGCCTTGACAGAGGGGTAATCAGGAATCACTTTCAGCGACGCCATCGACGACCAGAGTTCTTCTGTTTTCTCATTGCTGGCCTTTAAGACAAGGTGGCCGGTGAACCGCGCCACCATATTTTCATCCATCCCCTGCTTTGCGCCTTCAATAACGGCGTTCCCGACGGTCATCAAGAACGCGCCGAGAAATAAAATCAGGCCGATGATCAGACTTTTTCCGCGATGCCGCCAGAGATTCCGCCACGCAATTTTCCATGTCAACATTGGGTTGCCTCCTTAATTCATCACAATCCGGCCATCGCGGATTTTAACGATGCGCTTTGCATATTTGAGCACGTCGGGATCATGCGTCGAAAAGATAAACGTCGTTTTTTCGACGACATTCAGTTCTTCCATCAATTCAAGAATTTGTTCGCTGGTTTGTGAATCAAGGTTCGCAGTCGGCTCATCCGCTAAGACGATGTCCGGATTCGTGACAAGCGCTCTGGCGATGGCGACACGCTGCCGCTGTCCGCCGGACAGTTCGTATGGGCGGTGTTCGATATGATCTTGCAATCCGACTTCCGTAATCAATTTTTCAACGCGCTCGCGAATTTCATTTTTCGAGAAATTCTGCTTCTTCATGAGAAGCAATGGAAATTCCACATTTTCGCGAACGGTCAGCACCGGAATCAGGTTAAACGTCTGGAAAATAAAGCCGATCCGGTGCAGCCGCAGATCGGTAAGCTGCTTGTCGGTCATCGTCGTAATTTCGCTGCCATGAATTTTGACGCTGCCGGTGGTCGCGTGATCAATACATCCGATGATATTCAGCATCGTGGTTTTTCCGCTGCCCGACGGCCCGACAATCGAAAGAAAGTCGCCTTCTTCGACCGTAAAATTGATATCTTTCAGGGCATGAACAGTCGTGCTGCCGAGTGGATAATCTTTTGAGACTCCTTGAATTTCAATGATGTTCATCGTTCTGCTCCTTGTCTGCTCTATGTTCCATGGTACGGAAAAGTTGTCTTTCATTTTATCTGCCTCACCATGCGATCAAGCCTCATGACTTAAAATTCCGGCCATATCGTATATTTGATGTTCACGTATCATGCCGAACTGTTCCCATTAAGTTTCTACAAGCCAAAAGAACAACTTGCAACTTTTTTGCCAATCTGACGTTATGCCAATTGCAGTGAAAACGCTCGTATTCATCTCACGCAGCATGTCGCTTGTTTTGCCAAACAGTTACACGAATTTTCAAAAATTTTGATTACACATACCAATAACTTCTGCGACCAATGAAATGAATGCGCACAAATACAGGAAAGAGCTTGACAAATCAAAGAGCTATAAGAATGGCGATAAAAAGAATGTTCACTCTTACTTAAAACAACAATGAATGAAGAACGTAACCTGTTTATTGTGTAAAAGGATATTATGGAAAACACGACAATGCATAGATACAGAACGCATACCTGCGGCGAATTACGCGCCGAGCACGTTGGGCAGCAGGTTCGGCTGTCAGGCTGGATTCACAGCGTCCGCGATCATGGCGGGATTATTTTTATTGATTTGCGCGATCATTACGGCCTCACGCAGATCGTGATCAATCCGCAGCGGGAATTTTATCGGTCGCTCGAACACTGGCGCGTCGAAACCGTGATGTGTTTCACGGGCGAAGTCGTCGCGAGAACGCCGGAAACGGTCAACGCCAAACTCGCAACCGGCGCGATTGAAGTCGTCGCCAATGATATGGAACTACTTGGCGAGACGGACACGCTGCCGTTCCAGATCGCCAAAGATGACAACGCTTCGGAAGCGATGCGGCTGAAATATCGCTTTTTGGATTTGCGGCGCGACCGGCTGCACCAAAATTTATTGCTCCGTTCCAGAGTGATTGCCTCGCTGCGCCGCCGCATGACCGCGCTCGGCTTCAACGAATATCAAACGCCGATTTTGACGAGCAGTTCGCCGGAAGGCGCTCGCGATTTCCTCGTGCCGAGCCGCCTGCATCCGGGGCAGTTCTACGCGCTGCCGCAAGCGCCGCAGCAATTCAAGCAATTGATGATGGTCGCCGGGTTCGACCGCTATTTCCAGATCGCGCCCTGCTTTCGCGATGAAGACGCCCGCGCCGACCGCTCGCCCGGCGAATTTTATCAGCTTGACATGGAAATGAGCTTCGTCACGCAGGAAGACATTTTTGCGGTGGTCGAAGATGTATTAAGCGGCATCTTTCAGGAATTCAGCGCGAAAACCATGACGCCGCCGCCATTCCAGCGCATTCCCTATCGCGAATCCATGCGACGCTTCGGCACAGACAAACCCGATTTGCGCAATCCGTTGGAGATGATTGACGTGACTGATGTCTTCCGCGAAACGCAATTCAACGCCTTTGCCAGCGTCATCAAAGACGGCGGCGTCATCCGCGCCATTCCGGTCAAAGG
>CAZMEO010000034.1:0-3650 GCA_964565315.1 uncultured Candidatus Moduliflexus sp.
AATCTGTGGCAAAAAAATCTTATCCGGAATTCAGGTTATTTAGGCATCTAACCGCTCTCCGCCTGCCGGAGAATCTGTTCGTCATGAAATCTTCCAAACGCTTTCATCTCGCTTCCCCCTTGATATTGGCGGGGACAGCCTTGCTGCTGCTCATCGTGATTGGCGGTGCGCTTCCCCATCTTATCGAGAACTTCTCGTATGAATATGCGATTTTTAATCTATCGGGCGTAAATATTTCTTTGCTGGTGCTGCTCTTCGGGGGAATTTTTTATGTGATCGGGAACAAGCCGCGCTGGCAATCGCTGGCTTCTACCGCTGTCATCCTGTCAGGCATCACGTTGTGTATCTATATCAAATTCGGCAAGCCCACCATCGGCATTGATGATGCCAACATCTTTTTTGTTTATGCGAAACATCTCGCGCAAGGGCATGGTTTTGTCTATAATATCGGCGGGGAGCGCGTTGAGGGTTTTACATCGTTGCTATGGGTACTCATCGCCGCCGCCGCGTTTTATGGTTCGAAACGCCCTGAATGTTATTTATTGGCCGTGAATGTCGTCATGGTCATCGCCGCGAACGTGATGGTCGTCAATTACCTGCGACGCTTCCCCAAAAAACAGGGCAATGCTTTCTACCTCATTATGTATTTAGCGCTGATTGCGGCGATTCCTGAATATATTCTCTGGACGACGATTTCGTTGATGGATACCGGCATTTGGAGTTTTCTACTGGTTGCCACCGCGATTACCGTTTTAGGCGTTGAGCGATCTTCGAACGCATATTTTGTGATCACGCTGTCGCTGCTCATAGTCTTGCTGCTGCTGACGCGCCCGGAAGCGATCATCTATGGGCTGGTATTTCTTGGGCTGGCTGGAATGCAATTAACCGGCATGGCTGGCCGCTCTCGCGCATTCAAGCTGCTCGTTATTCCCACGCTCGCCTATTTTGCCACGCTGGCGGGACTTACGATCTTCAGAATCGCCTATTTCGGCTATCCGTTTCCGAACACCTATTACGCCAAAGTTTCCCCTTCATTTGCCTACAATCTTCAGGTGGGGTTCGAATATTTTCGCAGCTACGTCATGGCAGGGATTTTGTTCGGATTGATTGCAGTGAGCGTGATGGTTTTGGCCTGGAAAAGCCTGCATCATCTTCGCGCTCGTCGCGGCGACGCGCCGTCATCGCTCAACACGCTCGCCTTAGCAAGCTTATGCGCGACAGGCTTGGTGCTGCCGATTGTTCACGGAGGAGATCATTTCAATTGTTTCCGGTTTTATCAGCCGTTCTATCCGCTGTTCGTGCTGAATCTTCTCGTCTGCTGGCTTGCTGTCGAACCGCAATTCTTCCGGCATGAAAGACGCTCTTCTCGAATGCTGAGAAACGTATCGGCGCTTGTTGCACTTCTCCTCTTAATCAATCTGACGCATAAAGTCACCTGGGGCAATGTTGATATTCAGGAGATTTCCATCATCTATGAATTCGGCGTAGTGGAGCGGGAACGCGCCCTGGGCGCGTGGTATGCGGACGCTTTCAGCGAGATCGCGGAACTCCCCTCGATAGGCGTGATTGTGGCTGGAGGCTTCAAATTTACGTATCCCGGCGAAGTCGTCGATTTGATGGGATTGAATAATATCAAAATGGGACACAGCCCCGGCATGCGAATCGGCATCAAAAACCATGCGGCGTTCAATAAAGCGGTATTTTACGAGTTGCAGCCCGACATCGCATTTGTCAATTGCAGCGGCGAATGGGGAAATGACATTCTGAAGATTTGCGGCGATCAGGAATATCACCGCTTGTACGAACAAGTATATATTCGCAAAAATAGTCAAGAACGCGCCCAGTTAATTTCAGTCAGACGAGATTGGCTGCCCCAACTGCTTCAGTCGCGCAAGTTAGAGGTGGCAAGGTGGACGCCGTAAACATATTTCAGGGATTTTTATGACGCCAACCGCCGAACAACACGCCATCCGCGCCGCTGCCGGGCGCATTGCGAGGATTAACGCCCGCGCCGGAACCGGCAAAACCACGACGCTGAAACTGGTGGCGAACGCCTATCCGCAAGAGCGCATTCTGTATCTCGTCTTTAACCGCCATGCGCGGGAAGAAGCGAAGCGCAGCTTTCCGAAGCATGTGGACGCGCAGACCGTCCATTCACTCGCATTTCGGGCTGAAGGCAGCCGCTGGCGAGACACGCTCGGCCATTTCAGCCCGGCGGACATGCTGTTCGCGTTCGGCGCAAAAGAACAACTCCTCGCCACGCTGAGCCACGATTTCCTTGTCTATTTCCTGAACTCGCCGTATGATGTGCTGGAAAAGGCGCTTGCGCCGTTCACGCTCTTTCTTTCAGAGCAGGCGAAAGACCTCTTTGTGCATGAGCAACGCCGGATTCTCGACGCCTGCCGCGTTGTCGCGACGGCCTGGAATACCGGGCAGAAGCAATGCCCGCATGATTTTTACCTGAAAATGAGCCATAAGTCCGGCGCGTTTCAAGCCGCGCTCAATCGCTATGGCATGCTGCTCGTGGATGAAGCGCAGGACTTGTCGCCGATTATGCTGGACGCGCTGAAACAGTATCGCAAGCGCATCTTTCTCGTCGGCGATTCGCATCAGCAGATTTATAGCTTTCGTTACGCCATTGACGCTATGCGCAAAATCGCCAGCGACGACACCTTCGAACTCTCGCAGAGTTTCCGCTTCGGCAGCCGCATCGCGGAGTTGGTCAGTTTGTTTATTCAAGAGGCCAAGCGCGAGCCGCAGTTTCGGATTGACGGCAGCGAGCGCGTGGCGTCAAGCATCTCGTTCGCGCAAACCATTCAGGCCGCATCAGCCTCGGAAACGGTCGCCGCGCTCAGTCGGACGAATGTCGCGCTGTTTGAAAACGCGATGGAATTGCGTTCGCGCAAGATTCCGTTTCGGTTCGAACGCGACCTCTATCCGCTGCTGTTGCGAACGCTCGATGTCTATTGGCTGGCGGATGCGCGGACGCAAAATATTCGCGATCCGCTGATTCGCAGCTTTAAAAACCTTGACGAATTGGAACGATACGCGGAAGATACGGAAAATTTTCAGATGCAGGGCATGATCGAAATCGTTGAGAAATATGCGCCGGATTTTCCGGGCGTGGTCTTCGAATTCGGCGAAATCGCCAAAAAAGAGCGCAACAGCGGCGACGCGGCGGGCGTAATTCTTTCGACGATTCATTCCGCCAAAGGGCAGGAATACGACCGCGTTTATCTGCATGCCGATATGGCGGAAAATCTTGCGCGGCTCAATAACAAAGAACACGCGCCGGACGACGACGAAATCAATGTGGCGTATGTCGGCCTGACTCGCGCCAAACGGCAGATTTGCCTGCCGCCGGAATTTACCGATATTTTGACGCCGCGCTGGACGCAATACCTGACGGCGCATCACGGGGACAACGCCGCAGAAGAGGTCGAAACGCGCCCGAAGTTATCGCGCCGCAAACCCGCGCCAACGCAGCCGCCGCCTGCGTCATCGAGGATACGCGCGAAATTGCGGCCTGGCGACCGCGTCTTGACGACGCTTGGCCTCGGAACGATTCTTGAGGTCAGCAGCGAATATTGTTTGGTTGATTTAGGAGCGCATCAGATGAAACTCCGCGAACGCATCGAGAACCTTCGACG
>CAZMEO010000034.1:3750-5391 GCA_964565315.1 uncultured Candidatus Moduliflexus sp.
TGCCGCTGCTCCCGACTACGCCGTTTTTGCTGCTGGCCGCCGTCTGTTATGCCAATAGCTCCGAACGCTTTTATCACTGGCTGATGCATCATCGATGGTTCGGCAGCTATATTCGCAATTATCGCGAAGGGCGCGGCATTCCGCTTATTTCGAAAGTGGTGGCGCTTGCGCTGCTCTGGCTGACTATCGGCGCGTCCGCGATCTTCGTTGTCCCAGTGCTGATTGGGAAAATTGTCCTCGTCGCGATTGCCATCGGCGTGACGATTCATCTGCTTTCGGTCAAAACGTTCAAAGAAGAGCCTGCTGTCATCACGGAAGAGATCGAACGCTCTGAGAGGATATAATGATCGCCATGAAAAAATCGGACATCTATCGTGAAAAACTTCTGACGCTTGACAACTGGGACGCCTTTCTTCTTAAAGAATCCGGCTTGCCCGGACCGCGCGGTAATCTCGAATTGGCGCAAGTGGTCGCAGATTTGGGAACACGCGCACTCTTCGAGCGGTATCTTGATGTGACTCCTGAGCTTGCCCCAACGAATTCGCCGCAAGAATTTTTGGCCTTCTGCGGCGCTCTCGGACTCGGAAAGCTTCTGGCCGATGGCGACACAACGCAGTTTGCGCGTCTGCGCCTGTTGGCGTCTGACCCACGCTGGCGCACGCGCGAAGCGGTGGCGATGGCGCTGCAACGCCTTGGGGATGTGGATATGCCCGCGCTGCTTGCTGAGATGGCACAATGGGCGACCGGGAATTGTTTCGAACAGCGAGCCGCCTGCGCCGCGCTCTGCGAGCCGAGGCTCTTGAAAGACAAGCAGGCCGCGCTTGAAACGCTTACACTGCTCGACAATATCACGGCATCAGTTGTTTCAGCGATAGAGCGGAGAAATGACGGTTTTGCCGCGCTGCGCAAAGGATTGGCGTATTGCTGGAGCGTGGCGGCAGCGGCGCTGCCGGAAGCCGGAACGCGCCTGATGGAGCGCTGGCTGCACTCGGATGATAAAGATGTGCGCTGGATCATGCGGGAAAATCTCAAGAAGAAGCGTCTTGAAATTGCCGCGCCAGTGTGGGTGAATTCCTGGAAGGCGCGTATCGGAGTCCTGAATGGCTCATAAAGACGGGTCAGCGACCCGTCTCGGCACTTGTTTTATTTGTCATTGTCCCAGACGTTCTTCAGACGCTCATCCTGTCCGCAGCCTTCGCGATAGGCTTGATAACGTTCTGGATTCTTTTGATAAAAATCTTGATGATACTCTTCGGCAGTATAAAACGTCGAAGCCGGAACGATTTCTGTTTGCACTGTTCCTAATCGTTTTTCCACATCTTTTTTTGAGAGTTCAGCCAGACGCTTTTGTTCCTCGGAATGGTAATAAATTGCCGTGCGGTATTGATTGCCCACATCGCAGAATTGCTGGTCTTTCACTGTCGGGTCTATATTGCGCCAGAAGACCGCTAACAATTGCTCATAGCTGACCTTTTGGGGATCGTAGGTGACTTCTACCGCCTCCGAATGCCCCGTTTCGCCGGATGAGACTTCTCGATATGTGGGGTTTTCTTTTTGTCCGCCGGTATAGCCTGATGTGGTGGACGCGACGCCGTCAATTTTATCGAACGCGGCTTCCATGCACCAGAAACAGCCTCCCGC
>CAZMEO010000034.1:5491-16824 GCA_964565315.1 uncultured Candidatus Moduliflexus sp.
GGGTGATTGCGGACGAATTCGCCGTAATTGTCGGCGATGTAATGGAGATGGCGCAGAATGGTCATCATCGGCGCATGAAGCCGCAAAACCAACCAGAACGCCTCACGGACGACATGGCGCGAAATTTTCGATTCGCCATGCATGCGCTCGCGGAACAGAATCGGGACTTCGGTCACATGGAAGCCCGCTTTCATCGTGTAATAGAGCATTTCGATTTGAAAGGCGTACCCATCGGAATGGACGCGATTCAGATCAATCTGTTCCAGCACATCGCGCCGATAGCAGCGAAACCCGGCGGTTAAATCCCAGACTGGCAACACCAGCGCCGCCGCCGTGTAAATGTTCGCGAATTTGCTCAGCAGCAAGCGCCGGAACGGCCAGCCTTCGACGCGAATGCCGTCGAGATAGCGGCTGCCGATCACTAAATCGTATTGCTGCGCCGCGTTGAGCAAATCGCCTAACGACGCCGGATCATGCGAAAAATCGGCATCCATTTCGAAAATAAAGTCTGCGCCGCAGGAAATCGCATAACGAAAGCCCTCAATATAGGCCGGGCCAAGCCCTTCTTTTTTCGCGCGGTGACGAATATGCAGATTCGGAAATTCCGCCCGCAGCCCTTCGACGATTTGTCCGGTGCCGTCCGGCGAATTATCGTCAATCACGGCGATCTGAAAATCCGCATATCGTCCAAAAATCGCCCGAATCATTTTTTCAATATTCTCGCGCTCGTTATATGTGGGAATGACAACCATCGCTAACGCCATCTTATGCATCCTTTCGTGGTGAATCTGCGCCAACCAACCGATCTATCTGCTGAAGTTGATACGCCGCAACATCAATATTCTCGCGCAGCAAACGCCTGTGCGCCTCTGCGAAGGTTTTTCGTGGTTTTTCCATTGCCAGTAATTCGAAAATTTTCGACATCATTTGTTCAGTCTCCTCCGTATGAAAATTATGGCACAATCCGTATTTTTGTTCCTGTTCATCCGTATAGCCGCGCCCTAACGGATCGCAATAGACCGCTGGCGTTCCCAACACCACAGCTTCGGAACTCATGGAGGCACTATCGCCAATGATTAATTTCACATAATAAAGCAGGTGATGAATATATTGGATCGGAAGATGGTGGCGATAAGGTTCCAATTCGTCTTGCAGCCGCGATTCCGCGCTGATTAAGACTCTGCCATGATGTTTGAGCGCGCGAATCAGTGATAATTTTTTTTCGAAGTTCAACTGCTGCTGTCCAAGATCGTGCATAGCCCCCCATTCGACAAATCGCACTAAAATCATCGGGGTGTCGGGATGCAAGCCGATTTGCAGCAGCGCATTGGGATCAGGCGTGAAATGATTCGGATGAAGGTAGGCCAGTGCATGATACCCCTGATAGAAATGTTGTTTGCGCCCTATGCGCAAACGATAGCATTGCGGACAATGCACTTCCGTGACAAACGGATAATATAAATACCGATTGAACGTATGAATTTCCGTATCATCAAAGACAAGCGATGGACAGCGGCATAATTGCGCAACATGCGCGCCGCATGGGCTGTTATTGCTGACAATGATGTCCGGCTTAAACGCTTTTGCGAGTTTCCAGAGTTCGACATCCCGTCGCACTAATTCGAGAAACAAGCCGGTTCGCCCCGTGCCTTTCTTGCTGATGTTCACATGGCTCAATTGCAGCGCATTCAACAACTCCAGCGTAATATCTTTTTGGCGGCTGGTAATTAAGATCGAATCCTGGCGTTGAAGCAAGGCTTGGATCGTCACTTTAAAAAAATGCACATCCGCCGGATGCACCATATCAAATAAAACATTCATAGCTCAATTCAGGTTGACACGCTGGCGTGCCATTGCGTTGAAAAATATCATCTCGCCGTGGGGTCTCGACGAAGGGGAAACACTGATTTTATTGAGTTGAATAAAGAGATAACGGTAGATTGTCTGCCAAATGTGTCAAATAATAAATACAATTCTTGAAAATTTGATTTTCTCTTGACAGCGCAATCCGCCTTCGTGAAATGTTACAAGATGACCCCAAACATTTCAATCATTATTCCATCCTATCGGTCGCGCCAATATATTGATCGCTGTTTTCAGGCCATTTTCCAGCAAACCGGGGACGTGGCTGAAGTGATTGTCGTGGAGAGTTCGCAGGAACGCGAACTGGCTGAATATATCGCCAGGACATATCCTGCGGTCAAGCTGATTTCGCTTGCTCGTCGGACGTTTCCGGGAGAAGCGCGCAATATCGGTCTGCGTGAAGCGCGCGGAGACATCATTGTCTTTACGGACATGGATTGCGTCCCGCAGTCCGGCTGGCTCGCGGCGATTGCGCACCTGTTGGACACATCGAGCTATCGCGTGGTCGGCGGCGCGGTGTTGAACGGCACGCCGCGCAGCCTGATCGGGACAGCGGAATACATTGTGGAATTTAATGAATTCACGCCGTTCCGCCCGGAAGGGGAAGCGCGGCTGCTCCCGACCTGCAACGTCGCACTGAGAAAAGCGGTGTTCGAGGAATATGGCGGATTCGACACTGTTGTCGTCAAAGGAAGCGATACGCTCTTTACGCGCCGTCTGCTGAAGCGTGGTGAGCGCATCTATTTTACATCCGCGTTTCAGGTCGCGCATCTGAATCGCGCCGACTGGCGGCGGTTTCTGCATAATCAGATGGAGTTAGGCAAAGGCTCGGCGCAGATTCGGCGGCGCGAGCAGATGACCGGCTCAATCTTCATCAAATTGCCGCTGTTCATCCCGCTGATTCCATTCCTGCGCTTGTTCAGCATCGGCAGACGGCTTGTTCAGCAGCGGTCGCCGTTGTTGTTGAAATTTGCGGCAACCTCGCCGCTGATTTTTATCGGCTTGTTGAGCTATACCTGGGGCTTTCTGCGTGAAGCGCTCGCCGCCTCAGATGCCTCATAGCTCGTGGAGGAATATCACGACCGCACGGAAATCCGTTTGCTCTAAGTTTATCAATGTTGGGACTCCTCCGATTCTATTCAGAATGACGCAGCGGCGTCATATCCTGCGCAAATTAACTGCCGTTTTTTCTTGACATTCTCCGCTTTTTCTTTATTGTAGAAACTGGCTTGTGGTGAGAGCAACACCTGCATGTTTTGGAGCTTTTTACAGAGGGAGCGGATGTATGGCTGAAAATTTGAAGGTCACGATGAGAACACTTGATTCCGTTGCGATTGTTGATCTGAAAGGCGAAGTGACCTCCTTTGCCGATGAAGCGATTAACTCCTTGATTCATGCCAGCGTCAGCGAGGGCCTTCGAAAATTCGTGCTGAATTTTACGGACGTCAGCTACATCAACAGCAGTGGAATTGCCATTTTGATTGGCATTGTCACAAGCCCCACCCATAAAGACCTGACTTTCCGAGTCTATGGACTGACTCCGCATTTCAAAAAAATCTTCCGCATGATCGGCCTGACCCAGTATGTCAATGTGTTGGGAACCGAAGAAGAGGCATTGGCGACGTTATAAAAAAATCTGAACGAAAACCTCACAGGTCTTCAAGACCTGTGAGGTTTTTTTTATTCGCCGACCATCATCGCCAACGGAACGGAGGAACGCTGGCCGGTTTTGACATCCACGCGATACAGCGAATTTTGCGAGGCTGAAAGCGCCTCTTCGCCGATATATTGCACCGACGTGGCGGTCATCCATTGCGGCCCGGCGTTGGCCGGAAGCGACACGTTATGCGCGACAATGTACGGCGCCCGGCTTTTATCCACAGGCGTCACCGCGATTTTCGCGTCCAAGTTGTCTGAACTGACATAAAAAGCGATATACGCGCCATCCGGCGACCATGACGGCAGAATATCGTTGGCCGGAGACGCAACTAATGGTTGCAGCAGCGGCGTCTTCTGGGAGAACAGCAACAGAAAGATATCCATGCTGCTCTCTTTTTTCGCGGAAAAGGCGAGCTTCGTTCCATCTGGCGACCACGCCAATGTATTCGAGAATTTTCCCTGCGCATGGCCGATCTGAATCGGCGTCGCGCTCCCCTGCGGCGCTTGAATGATCAATTGCGGGCCGGAAAAATAGGCGAATTGAAGCTGATTCGGCGACCAGGCATACGAAATCGTCTGATCGAAGATTTGAATCGGCGTGCCGATCAAGCGGTTGCTCTCGCCGACGTACAACATAAATTTGCCGGGGAAACCCGTTGAAAACAGGAAATGCTGATGATCGTGCGCCCAGGCAAATTGATTGAGGCGCGGCGCGGTTCCGGTTTTCTGCCATTCCATGATTTTGCTGGCCTGCCGCGTCTGCGCGTCCATGATCCAGAGTTGTTCCGCCTTTTGTGTGGATTCGATATACGCAATCTTGCTGCGATTATTCGACCGGCGCAAGACGCTGATCGTGCCGCCTGACGAACTTTTGATGATGTCTGACGGGAACGACGCCGTTTCTCCGCTGATTTTTGGGGCGGCGGCCTGCTGGACGGTTTTCACGGAAATCAATTGTTGACGCGCCGTTTGCAATTCGGTTTCAAGCTGCTGGCGTTTCGAGCGTTCTTCAATCACTTGCTCTTCCAGCGTCGCGAGGCGCAGCGTGACTGCTTCAGTCAAATGATTTGATGGCTGAGGAGTTTTTTCCTTCGTCTCAGTGGCTTTCGCCGCCTGATAGGTATTCAGTTGAGCTTGCAATTCGGCATTTCGCCGCTCCGCGTCCTGAAGTTTCACTTTTAAGATCGAGGCTGATGTCAAATCTTCTTCATCCACCACTTTTTCTAACACTGATTTTTCCATCAATGCTTGCTGCAACAATTTTTCTTTGACTTGCAGGTCAGCCTGGCCTTTTCGATATTGCTCTTCCAACTCGCGATTGCGGGCGGAAATCTCATCATATTGCCGCTGCTGCATCTGATAGGTTTCGGATTTCCCGCCCATTTCCCGTCGCAAAGTTTCATTTTGAGCGGACGCGAGTTCCGCTTCCCGGCGGGCTTGTTCAAGCTGCTGTTTGAGTTCCTGCACTTCCGGGCGCAACGCCGCGACCTGGCCTTGCGCATCGCGTAAGACCACCAGTTCAGCTTTCAAATCCGCCAGTTCCTTCTGTATTGCAGGATGTTCTTCTTCCAGTGGGCTCAATGCCTCAAGTTTAGTCCTCGCTTTTTGAAGCTCTAATGTTAATTCTTCAATCCGCTTTTTCGCTTCTTCCGGGACAGACGCCTGGCGCGTGAGATGCTGTTCCTGATTCGCTAATTCCACCTGAAGCGTGGCATTCTGCTGTTTGATGGTTTCAACGTCCTGTTTCAAGGTATTGCGTTCATTGACTAACGACGCGATTTCTCGCTTGCTCTGTTCGAGTTCGGCCTGCGTTTCGGCAAATCGGGTTTCTAACTGCTGAACGGTGAGCGATTGCTCCTGAAGATTCGTCGAATGCGTGGCTAATTTCGCTTGCAGCGCGGTCTGATCTTGCTCATAACGTGCAAGGTTGCCGTTGAGTCGCTTGATTTCTTCTTTTGCCGTCAGCAATTCCGTGTTTTTGATATTCACGTATTCGGCAGCTTTGCGAAGTTCGCCCTGCAATCTCGCAACTTCGGACTGCGTTTTGGTGGTGTCGTCCTGACGGAGCGCCTGCGCGTCTCGCAACTCTGTTTCCAATCGCGCATTTTCAGCGGACATTTCTTCCGCCCTGACATTGGCCTGCGCTAACTGCCCTTCCAGTTCAACAATTCGAGCATCTATCTGCTGCGCGCTCATCTCCTGCTGCGCCGCTTTTTGCTGGGAAGAATCGAGCAAGCCTTGCAGCCGCGCGATTTCTTTGGAAAGCTCCTGCGTCTTCAGGCTTTCCGATCCCTGCCTCTCTTCTAATTGGGCTTGAAGTCGAATATTGTTGTTTGAGGCTTCCAGCGCCCTGGCATTCGCTTCTGCTAATTGGCGCTGCAATTCTTTGATCTGTGCGTTGACTTCCTGAACTGATTGTTGTTCCTGCGCCGTTTGCTGCTTACTAGCATCCACAACGCCTTGCATCCGCGCAATATCCTGCTCTAAGGCGTATATCTGCTGCGTTTTCTGCTGCTCCGACACTTCGCGCTCTGCTAATTTGGTTTCAAGCGCTGTCTTTTGCTGCGACATTTTCAGCAATTTGCTGTTCAATTCCTCCAGCATGGCTTCGAATTCTTTGACCCGCCCATCCTCTTTCTGGTTCGACGCGTGTTGCTGTCGGATCTGCGATGTCGTCGTTTCTAACTCCGTTGCAAGCTGCGACGCTTTTGCTTCGGCTTTCCGGGTTTTTTCCTGTTCCTGTGCCAACTGCTCCGCCTGGAAGGTTGCTGCCGACTTCTGTTCCAATAACTGCGCTTCAAGCGCGGCTTTTTCCTGAGCGCTGCTCCGCAGTTTTTCATTTATTTCGGCCAGGCTCGTTTCCAATTCCTGCAAGCGCTTATCGCCTTTCTGCGCGGCGCTTTCGTGTTGCGTGGCCTGTTGTTTCGCGGCGTCTGCGGCCTGTTGCAGTTTCAGCATCTCTTTTGCGTATTCGTCGGCGCGTTGGCGCTCTTTTTCGACTTGCGTGAGATAAAGCGTGCTGGTCGATTGCTCCTTTTCAAGCTGCGCCGTCATGGTGGTGTTTTCCTGCGACATTTTGACAACTTTCGCGTTCATCTCCGCCAGCATGCTTTCTAATTCGGCAACGCGGGGATCGGCGGCGGGCTGCTTGCTGCTGGCCTGACGGAGCGCTTGCAGTTCGCGCTCTTTTTCCTGCAAGGTGGCGACATTGGTTTTATACTGGGTTTTCTGGAGGTCGTATTCGGCGTGCAGCTTTTGCAATTCTTCCTGCAACTGTTTCTGCTGGGCTGAAAATTCTTGCTGTTGCGCGTTCAGTTGCTGCTGCAATTGTTTGATCTGCTCGTCCGATGCCTGCGCGGCCTTCTCATTCGCGGCGGCTTGTAATTTAGCGTTGTTTTTTTCGGCAGCGCTCAATTGCTGCTCAAGCTCCTGCACGCGCCGCAGCGCTGTTTGCAACTGGTCTTCAAGCGCTTTCGTTTTTTGCGTGTTTTCCGCGCTGCTTTGCTGCTCAAGCAGCATTTGCATCTGCGCTTTTAAGTGCTTCATCGCGTCGCGCGTTTCTTTCAATTCTTTCGCATTCTCCCCCACATTCGACGTGGCCTGGGAAACCTTGTCTTGAAGCAATTTGACCCGTGACGAAGCCTGTTCCAATTCATTTTCTAATTGCATATTACGCTTTTGCAGCGCACGGATTTCTTCTTGATACTCGTCTTCTGTTTTGGCCGATGCCAGCGAGACCATTCCTATCAGCAGGCACAGACCAGTCATCAACCCCATTCGTCGTAATTTCATCGTTCTTCTTCCCTCTATTTCCGCGTTATTGAAAAATTGTCGCCATTGCAGAAAACCTTTTCCTTGCTAAAACGTCATTCTACTCACAATCTTTATTTCTAATCAAGAGTTTTTTGATGGGAAAATGATTTCTGAAAAAATTGTCTCTTCTCCGACGAAACGGAGGCAATGAAATGCGCCTGAACGATGCTGAAATGCCCTGTTGCAGCAGGAGATTTTTCCACCATGCCGAATTTCTACTTGACGGGAACGCTTGAAGAATGATAGCATTCCCGCAAAATTTCTGAGGCGAACGAGTGATGATACCCCGAAATCAGTCCTGGTTCGACTCTCCTTCGACAGGCTCAGGACAGGCTGCTCGTCATGACCGTCATGCCGAGCAACGTCGAAGAATCACGGCGTACACATTATTGAGAATGGCAATATGAGCGCGGTTTTTACCATTTACAGCACGGAACGACAACTCGGAAAAACGCTGTTCGGAATTCATCTTGGCGTCAGCCTCTTGAACGAAACGCAAAAATCCGTGATTCTGGTTGACGTCAATGATCCTGACGACGGGACGCCTGCCTGGAAAATGCTGAAATGTCCCGCCGCCAATGCCATCGGCGCGGAACCGTTTACCGCCGAGATGTTCAATGAGCATATTCAGTACCACAGTTCCCAACTCTCGCTCCTGTCGCTCGATGCCGCCATTTTTCAGCATCCGGAGTTGGCGCAGAACATGCTTGACATTCTATTCGTGCTGCTGCGTGGACGCTATGAATATATTCTGCTTGATCTGTCCACCCATTTTCCGCTCATTACCGATGAACTCATCGATGCGACCGACCTGTTTTTAGTGATGGTGTCATCGTTCGATTATGATGTACCGATCAGCATTATCGGGCATCGAAATTATCGCGTGGTGATCAGCAGCGGCGAACAGGCCATAAAAGAGCTCAGGCACGCCGTGTTCGGCAAAGAATATGTTTTGCCGCATGATGCGTTGACCGTCGAGGCGTTTCGGCAGAGCGGCGTTCCCTACGTGATTCAATTGCCATCCAGACTGCTCAGCCAGACGGTCAGCCGCTTAGCCAGAGACATCGGCGAAAAGCGGTTCGGCATGGCGCTGACGGGCGGGGCAGCGTTAGGATTATCGCAAGTCGGGATTCTTGAAGTTCTGGAACGCAACCGGATTGTGTTCGACATGATGACCGGCGCGAGTTTCGGTGCGTTGATCGGCGGCGCGTATGCCGCAGGCATTGAGTTGGATCGGATTACACAGCATATCATTGAATGGGCGCAATCGTGTCGTCCGATGCCTAAATATAGCCTTCGGCGTTTTTTTCACAAGGAGTTTTTTGTTGATTCAGGATTGCAGGAGTTGTGCGCCGCGTTATTAGGAAACACCTATTTCGACGATTTGGCGATTCCGCTTCATGTGGTCGGGATAGACGCCCGCACCGGCACAAGCGTGGTATTCAAGGAAGGCCGGGTGATTGACGCCGTCAAAGCCAGCATGTTGATTCCGGGGTTGTTCGTGCCATTCAAACATAGCGAGCATCATTTGATTGACGGCTCGGTGGTTTACCCGACGCCAGTGTATCCCTTGAAACAAATGGGAGCCAATATTACGATTGCCGTGATGGTCACGCCGTCTCCGTCGGAAAGCCAGCAGTATGTCCGACAGAAACTTTCGAACCGCCAGACCGCCGAGCAAAAGGCGATGTACCTGAATTATGCGTTAGTCGCCGCGACGTTCGACAGTTTGATGGAACGGTTGATTGATGCGCCGGATAGCCCTGAATTGGCGCAGCGCGTCGCGCCGGATGTCTTTATTCTCCCGGAGATGGCCGGGATTTCCTGGCG
The DNA here is from genome assembly GCA_964565315.1 of uncultured Candidatus Moduliflexus sp. Classification (GTDB taxonomy): domain Bacteria; phylum Moduliflexota; class Moduliflexia; order Moduliflexales; family Moduliflexaceae; genus Moduliflexus. The sequence continues at coordinate 14,657 of CAZMEO010000034.1, forward strand.
CGATTTTCACCGCGTCTCGGCGCTGATTGAGCGCGGAGCGTTGGCCGCCGAAGCCGCCATCCCGCAGATCGAAAAATTACGATGGGGTTGAAAAATCAGACCTCACAAGTTTTCAAAACCTGTGAGGTCTGCATTATGAAAAATCTATGCCTGATACACTCTTTTTGCTGAAGAATAATCGTATTTTTCGAGGAGTCTCCGAAGACGACCTCCAAAAGATTGCGCCGGTGTTCGAAAGACGCTATTATCCGCGTGGCGTGCGGATTTGCGAAGAAGGGGAAATCAGTTCCTTTTTTTATATCTTGCTGTCCGGGCAGGTGCGCGTCCTGCGCAAGAACGAACACGGGCAGGAGGTCGAACTGGATTTGCTCGATCAAGGGATGTTTTTCGGCGAAATCCCGCTGCTGCCGAGTGAACCGCGCCTGACCTCCATCGAAGTGCTGATTGATGCGGAGGTTTTTCAGGCGGATAAATCGCATTTCGAGCAGGCGATCAAATCCCAGACGACCGTTCTCTATAATTTAGGGGAATTATTGAGCAAAAAACTCCATGTTGACCAGCGCAGCGACGAGAAGAAGACCAAGCGCGTCAAATATCCGATTGTCTGCGTCTATGGTACGGAGGAAAATATCGGCAAATCGCTTGTGGCGATCAACCTCGGCGTGAGCTTGCTGCAAGAGACGAAATGCCGCGTCATCGTCGTCGATATGGGGATGACCTATCAGCACGGCGTCGCCTCGCTCCTGAAAATCGAGCCGGCGCGTTACATCGATTCGCCGACGATTACGCAAAGCTATATCGAACAGCAGATCGTCACGCATCAAACGTTGTTAGACATCCTCTCCGTGTCCCCCGATTTGCTCGCCGAAGAAACCAAAGGCCGCGAGTCTATCGCGAAAATTCTCGGCATTCTGAAAAATCTCTACGATTATATTATCATTGACACCAGTTCGCGCCTGAATCGCAGCACGTTCGAGGCTATCGATCTGTCGAACATGATGCTGTTCGTCACATCGAATATCACTCAGGAATATCCGTTGATTATTTTAGATCATCAGGAAGTGCGCATGGTGATCAATCTTTCAGACGCCTCGCTGGATAAAGGCGCGCTGCGCGAGCGGGGCTATCACCTGCTGCCGCGTGATTATCAGGCGACCGACCGCTTTTTGTCGTCCGGCATTCCCTGCGTGACGCAAGACCCGGCGAGTGAGCTAAGCAAGGCGTTCGGGCGGTTAGCGCGGGATATTGGCAAAAAGACTATCGGACTGGCGTTAGGCGGCGGCTCGGCGCGAGGCATGGCGCATATCGGCGTGTTTTACGCCTTAGAACAGCACAACATCCCGATTGACATGATTTCCGGCTCAAGCGCCGGAGCGTTGATTGGGTCGGCGTATGCCGCAGGCGTGCCGATTGAAACCATCGAGCAGGCGGTGCTGAAATGGGGATCGAAAACCGGCTTGCTGCGGCTGACTGCGCCGGATGTGTTCGATCTGACATATTACGGCAAAGCAGTCTGGCGCAAGCTGCATCCGAACCGCACAACCTGGGAACCGCGCATTTTTCGGCCAGGCATCGGCGTGTTCAGCGGTGTCGAAGTCAATAAGCTCTATCTCAATGTCGTCGGCGATCCCGATTTTAACGATATGAAAATTCCGCTCTCCGTGACCGCCCTCGACATGAACAGCGGCGAGCAAATCATCTTCGAAAAAGGGAGCGTCCGCTGGGCGGTGCGAGCCAGCCTGTCGATTCCCGGCATCTTTACGCCAGTCGCCTATGATGGCCGCCTGCTGATTGATGGCTCGATTGCTGATCCCGTGCCGGTCAATGCGCTGGTCAAACGCCACGCCGATATTATTATCGCCGTCAATGTCACCCCATCGCTGCAAGACAGCTTAAAATCATTGCGCCGCGCCAAAAAGGAAGGGGAACTCGCGGTGTCGCGGTCGCCGCTCTTGCCGGTGTTCGATATTGCCATCCGCTCGTTGCAGAGCTTGCAATATGAATTATCCACCATTAAAACCACGCAAGCGAGCGTCCACATCAACCCCGATGTCGGCGATGTCGCCTGGTCGGAATTTTTCAATGCAGGCAGCTTGATTCAAAAAGGCAAAGAAGCGACACATGCCGCAATTCCTCTGATTCAGCATCTCCGCTGGGAGACTTGATGC